>CABUAQ010000006.1 GCA_902489575.1 uncultured bacterium | reverse complement strand
TTCCACATCAGCTCCCTTGTCCCATATAGATTTAACCAGCCCTCCACCGGCGCCAACAGCTGTAGCAAGCGCAGTTCCTCTGCCGATACTACCCCCTGCTAAAGGTGATATTACAACTCCTGCTAGTGCTCCCGCACCTGCTCCTGCCACAATATCCTTAGCATAGTCTTTTGTTACATCAAATTTTGTTCCGCCTATAAGCGTGCCGGTGTTATCATCAGTTCTAACAACAGCTGAAATTGGTATGTTTTGTCCTGTAGGGGTAATAATTTGAGTAAATCTTACTGTTAATTTGCCGTTCATGCTCCCGTGTTTTGCTTTTGAGGATTCTATCACCGAGCCGTATACTGAACTGCCGGCAGGTGCAATTTTATTCCCGTTATAGTAAAAGTCAGAGCCAAGGGCCAGAGTTACTGTCTGTCCTACTACTGCGGTTTCTGAAGATACAGGAGATGTTACAATTGCTCTAAATGTTTGACCGGCAGGAACTGTTACAACACTGCCCTTCAATGTATTATTGTTAATTCTGTAATCGTTGTTTGTATTTTGATAGTACGAAGGCTGATATTGTTGCTGCATAGGTGCAGACTGCTGGAAGCTGTAATTTGGTTCCGCGAAAGCACAGTTAACACATATAGTTGCCACTGCTGTTAATACCAGTAAATTCTTCATTATATAGCCCTCCCTAAAACATTTTCATACATCCATTGTACTTCATATTTTCATTTTGTCAATTTATTATTCGGTTATAGTATGAGTAATGCCTGTTGGTGCAGTAAGTATTATTATTTGCTGGTCACCTGCAGGAATTTTTTTGTGTGTTCCCATACTTCTTTTACCACCGGGTCTTATTTGAAGAGTTGGGGCTCTGTGGTTCCACGAAATCCCTTGAAATTTACTTTGATAATGGGGCATTTTCACCCATTCTGCAGGCTGGGTTAATTCGCCTCCTATTAAGTTATCGTTAGATGTATAAATGTAACCTCTTACTGGAATTTCAAAACCGTCAGGAATTAGGAGTTTTGTTATTTTGATTTTCATGGAGGCATTTGTTCCTACTACAGGTTCATTAATTTTTTCAATATACCCGAAAAATTCTGTATTTCGTGGAATAATATTCGTTTCGTACATAAATAAATCATTTGTTGCGATAAATTTTACTTTGTATCCTTCCGGACAAGTTTCGGTAGAGATTTCCTGTGTTGTCATAACAGGAATAAATGTTCCTGCAGGCAGAGTTATCTCATCATAATTTCTCATTTCAAGCTCAATATTTTCAAATTCTTCGGCTTGAATGGTTTGAAATCCTGAGAAAAATATAATTCCTGTACAAATGAATAATAGTAAAAACCTTTTCATAAGAGTTATTATAACAGTTTTTATTGAGATATCAAGATTGAGCTGGTAGAATTTTCTTTTCTGATGTATTCAATGTATTTGCAGATTTTATTGTAATTTTCTTCAAGAACCATTACTCCTCGAATTTTTGAGGCATTTCGTATTCCTGCAATATAATATGGGTAAAATTTTCTGAAAAATTTTATTGCAACATTTTCTCCTCGGAGTTTAATTTCTTCATCAAGGTGAATTTTCATAATATCAAGTTTTTCGTTCAGCGTTGGAACAGACAATTTTTCTCCTGTTTTTAGGTAGTGTGATATTCGCCCTATCAGGGTTGGGTCACCCAGAATTCCGCGTCCTATAGCAATTCCATCAGCTTCACTTTGTTCTAGGCATTTAATGGCAGAGTCAACAGATGTGATATCTCCATTAGCAAATACGGGTATATCAACATTATTTTTTAAGTCTTTTATTTTTTTCCAGTCTGCAGTTCCTGCATAAAATTGTGCCCGTGTTCTTGCATGAATTGTAATAAAGTCGGCACCAGCTTCTTGCATTTGTTGTCCGAATTCTACATAATTCATTTCTCCTGCGGTGTATCCAAGTCTGAATTTTACGCTAACAGGTTTATCTGTTCCTTCTTTTACCGCTTTGATAAGCTCTGCTGCCAGTTCAGGGTTCCTCATCAAGGCTGCTCCGTCTTGACCTTTTACAACTTTATTAACAGGACAGCCCATATTTATATCTATCATATCTGCAAATTGTGTTAAGTATTGAGCAGATAATTTCATTAAATGCGGTTTGTGTCCGCATATTTGATAAACGATAGGATGATGATTTTCGTCAAGTTTTGTTATTTCTGTTTGAACATTTTGAGCAAGAAATTCTGAACTTATCATCTCAGTTGTTAATAATGCGTCAGTAGAATATTTTCTGACTAATGATCTTAGAACATAGTCAGTTATTCCTGCCATCGGGGCAAGTGATACTTTACTTTTTATTAGGCTTGATACTTTACTTTGCATATTCTTTTAATTCTTCAGCACGAGCTTTTGCATATTGTTTGTATTCATCGTCCGGAACTTCAGAAGTTGCATAAGCTGTGTAATAAGTGTATGCATCTTTATATTTCCCTAATGCATCATAGTCTGACGCGATTAAGTAATTACAAATAGTAAATTCTTTGTTCAGGTCGTATGCTTTTTTTAAGTCTGCAATTGCTTCGTTACGCTGTTCCTTTGTATCGTATATCATACCACGATAATAGAGTGCGTAGGAATTTCCACTATCTTTTGATAACAATTCGTTAAGTTTAGCAAGACTTTCGTCGTACTTATTTTCTTCATAAAGAGTGATGGCATTGTTGAGCAGGTTTGACTGATCCATTTCTTCTATGGATTTTAAATACTCTTTGGCTTGTGTATTATTTTTGTTGAATGTTATAGCTTTTTCAAGATATATTTTTGCATTAGTATAGTCTTCGTTTTCTCCGTAAAGGCATGCAATATAGTATGCAATATCTGAATCTATCGGCTTTAATTCAAGAGCCTTTTTGTAGTAGGTAATTGCATTTTGTTTATCTTGAAGTTCTTGATATGATGTTGCAACGCCAAGCATAGTATCTACAGTTGGAGGATTGATTGCAAGATAATAATTTATTGCGTTTGCGTAATCTTTGTTTTTAAAAGCCTCTGCAGCTTTTGTTAATTGGCTGTCTGTTTTCATTGAAGTTATATTCTTAATCGTGTTATTTATAGTTGAATCTTTTGGAAATCTTGTTTTTGCTGTATTTAATGTATTTATGGCACTGTCAAAGTTATTTCCCTGAGCCTGTGCTAAAGCCAGATTTACATATATTTCAGGATTTTTGTTGTCTAATTTTATAGCCTCTGTATACATAAATATTGCAGGGTCTATTTTCCCATCTTTGTGTAGTTCAATTGCGTAATTATACAAAACTTCTGACGGGTTCATATTTGCCATACTTGTTTTTACGTATTCTGCAAATTGTTCCGGCTGCATTGTATTTTTTGCATTTTCTACCATTTGAGCTTTTAAATAATCGTTGTTTGGATCAAGCGCTAATACTTTTTTAAACCCGTCTTGAGCAATTTTATGTTCTCCGATTTTATCATAGCACTGTGCTCTGTATAAATTTGCATTGATGTTGTCAGGATAAAGAATTAAGACAGATTCGTAGGCTTTAATTGCGGTTCTGTAATCTTCTTTTTGTTGATAAAGAGTACCTGTGTTAATTCTTGTATTAATATTTGACGGATCAAGCGCTTCAGCTTGTTTATAGTAGTTTAAAGCTTCGTCAAGGCGGCCTTGTTTTTGCAAAATTGCACCCATATTCGCATTCAGATTTGCGTTGTTTGGTGAATTTTGAACTTTTTTCTTGAATGTGCGTTCAAGTGAATATAGTATATCCTTGTTATCTTTGTTTGATTTTGTTAAAACATAGCTGTATTCTTTTAATGCCTCGTCTGCAGAGCCTAAATTATCTAGAATTTTCGCATAGGATAATCTCAAATCTAAATCCGCAGGAGAAACTGCTAATGCTTTTTTATAATATTCGGCAGCTTTTGGTTCGTTTCCCAGCAGTTTCATTATATCTCCAACTTGTTCAAAACTATCTTTTTGAAGATTTTTACTTCCTAATGATTGGTTAAATTCATAAGCGGCAGCCGGAAAATTGCCTTCAGCACGAAGCTTTTTTGCAGTAGAATATCTAGCTTCAGGGGAATTGTCAAAGTTCATATATTCAAGACATCTGTCAAGATTAGCTTCAATTTTATCAATACTGCTTGCTGAGTTGTTTATGTGATTTTGTGCCGGATAATATGAAAGGTAGAATAAGGCGCTTCTAAAATCATCTGCAGCTTTTGCCCAGGCTTTATCTTTGTTTGCGTATTCTGTTCCTCTTGCAATGTACGCGTTTATTAAACCAATACGAGCTGAACTGTCAAGATAATTAATTCTGAGTGCATTTTTAAATTCAGTTATTGCTCCGGAGTATTGATATTGTGTCATATAGCTTTGAGCAAGGTCGAAATGCTCTTTAAAATCTGCAAACGCAACCCCGTTTAATAAACAAATAATTAGAGTTAATTTGGCAAGTGCTGATATTGATTTTTTCATGGATGCTCCCTTTCTAGGGATTATTTTATTATAATATTCTTTTTGTGTATATACACAATTGGTTAATTGTAAATTTCTGTATATATAAAACAAAAAGAGTAAGATAATTCGATAGTCTTACTCTTTTATGTTTTTTTAGTCAGGCTTTATTTAGATGTTAAAATCATTTACCGAGATGAAATTTAAACATTCATCAAAAAGTGCTTGTAATGGTTTTGAAACATCTACATCCAAAAGATCTGCTCTCGAGATTTCCATAGTTGCAAGAATTGTGTCAGCCTGTGTTTTTTCCATACCTAAATGCTCCTTATTTATTGTTACCGGGTAAATATCCTTAATCTTAACAATTTCTATATCGGTATAATAAAAAAAAACTTTAGAATATTTGTTTCATATTTTTTTATAAAAAGATAAATTCAGTAATAGCAGGCTTTTAGCAATGTTACAAAACTTCACAAACTGCTAAATTAACTTATAGCATAATTTTTTTTTTCATGTTAGTATGAACTTGTTGTAATACTTTAATATAGGAGATAAGACAATAGCTAACGATACTAGATCCGCAAGGGATAAGGATAAAACGATAATGAATGAGCGTATACGTTCAAAAGAAGTGAGATTGATAGATGCGCAGGGAACAAATCACGGTGTAGTTCCAACATCAAAGGCCATGGAGATGGCAGATGAAGCAGGATTAGATTTAGTATTGATTAGCCCGAATCAAGCTCCTCCGGTTGCTAAAATTTTAGATTACGGTAAATATAAATATGAATTGGCTAAAAAAGCCAAAGAAGCGAAGAAAAAACAACACGTTGTTGAAATAAAAGAGGTAAAAGTCAGATATAAGATTGATGTTCATGACTATGAAGTGCGTATAAAAAGTGTGAGAAAATTTATCTCACAGGGTAATAAGGTGAAAATTGTGGTAATGTTGCGAGGCCGGGAAATGCAGCATTCAAATTTGGCTTTCGAATTGGCAAACCGATTCATTGAAGATTTGGCCAATGACCCTATCCAGATAGAGAAGAAACCGCAATTAGAAGGTCGTAATGTTACCTTGTATCTTGCACCGCAATCCTAGAGTTAAAGTTAGTCTGACAAACATAATTGATTGTATTGACTTTAAAGTTTTAGCACTTATAATAGAATATGTAGCCAGCATGAGTTGCAGATAGCTAGCCGCAATAGCTCAGTTGGTAGAGCAAGGGACTGAAAATCCCTGTGTCCTTGGTTCAATTCCGAGTTGCGGCACCATTTAAAACAAAGATATAACGAGGGTTTCAGCCCTCGTTTCTTTTTTCCGTTTTTAGGATAAGTAACAACGGGATTATGACAATGCAAATCAGAGCCAGAAGTGCAAAAGCATCAAAAAACGAAGCAAGTTTCGATTGCTGCAGAAGTTGTTTATATAGTATTCCGTTTGCTTTTTTTATTGCAACGACAGATGGACCAAGTGTTAGAAATTTGTTTTTTAGCAGCATAAGTTTATACTGAAATACAGGATTGTGGTATGAAAGGTCTCCAACCAGATAATTTTGATGAATTTGTGATACTCGGGCTATAAATGTTGCAGACATGGCTGTTGCCATCGCAGTAATAACATTTTTAAATAGGGCATGTAAAGCCGCGGCATCCGCGTTTTTAGAGGAAGGTAGTGTGAGAAATGACAGTGCTGTTATTGGTACAAATGCTGTTGGAACACCGATACAAAGTAATATGTTGGGGAGTATAACACTTTCCATTGAAGAGGTTGTATTTAGTTGTGTGAACATTAAAATGGATACTCCCATAATTAAAAGCCCGGTTGCTGCCAGTAGTTTTGGCTTTACAAATCTGGAAATTTCCCCGACTGCGAGCAATCCGACAAGACAAATTATTGCACGCGGAAACATAGCAAGTCCTGACATTGACGGACTGTATCCTAAAAGACTTTGTATAAACATGGGAACCAATAGAAGTGTTGAATAAAGCATTACGTTGATAAATGAACTTATCAGTGTTCCAAATAAAAAATTTCTATCCTTAAATACTCTAATCTCAATTACAGGATACTTATATTCTAATTCCCAAACATAAAAAAATACAAATGAAAATATACAAATCCCGCTCAGCCAGCATATCCACCCTGTATCAAACCAGTTGTATTGTTGACCTCTGTCAAGTACTATTTGTAAGCAAGACATTGCAATAACAATTGAAATATATCCTACGATATCAAATTTTTTATTGTATTTTTGTTTTTCAGGTTTGTCACTTGGAACAAAGAGTTTCACTAACAGAAATGAGAGCATACAAAGCGGAATATTAATTATAAAAATCCATTGCCAGGAAAAATTATCTGTCAGATAACCGCCCATAAAAGGTCCAGCCAGAGGTGAAAACATTGCAGCTACGCCAAATAATCCCATAGCTACTCCGCGTTGTTCTTCTGGAAATACTTCCAGCAGTATGGCCTGACAAAGCGGTAATATGCATCCGCTGCCAATACCTTGAACTATTCTTGCAGCAATTAATGTCTGAAGGTTCGGTGCTAATATACACGATAAACATCCAATGCAAAATAACCATATACTGTAATACATTAAAAGTTTTTTCCCAAGGATTCTTACAAGATACCCTGTTACAGGGAGCATTATTCCTCCTGAAATTATGTAACATGTAATTACTGTATTTGCTTCATACTGTGTTGCGCCGTAGAAACCTGCTATGTGCGGTTGGCTTACGTTAGTAGCCGAGGAGGCGGCTAATGCCAGAAATGATGGCAATAATACTGAAATTGCTACTATATACGGGTTTGTTTTATTAGTTTTTTCCATTATTCTTTATAGTAAATTTTGTGATATATAGCTTGAAATTTTATTTGATTTTAACTTTCGGTACTGCTGACATCCCGGGAACAATATTATATTGTGAGATGTCTTCTTTAAATATAATTTTTACCGGAACCCTTTGAACTATTTTTACATAGCTTCCTACAGCGTTTTCCGGCGGGAAAAGGCTTGATTTCGCACCTGTTGCCCGTTGTATACTTTGAACTTCGCCTTTGAATCTTTTATTCGGGTATGTATCAATTTTTATAGATACAGGTTGGTGCGGTTTCATGTTTGTAAGTTGGATTTCCTTAAAGTTTGCCACAATCCAAATTTGTTCCGGAACAATTTGCATAAGTGGTTGCCCGACCTGAAGGTAGTTACCCATTTCAATACTTCTTGCTGACACCATCCCGCTTTGCGGTGCATAAATTTTTGTATATTTAAGGTTTAGTTTTGCTTGTTCAACTTCGGCTTCCAGTCTTTTAATATTAGCATTCATTGATTCTGTCTTAGCTTTTTGGGAATCAAGCAGGTGTTTGGCGGCTTTGGCTCGTTCTGCTGCGGCTTTATTATTGGCTTGTGATACGTCAAGTTTTGTCTTGCTGCTTTCAAAGTCCTGAACAGAAACAATTCCCTCTTTATACATTGCCGAATAACGTTTATGGTCTTTCTGAGCAAAGTTAAGTTTTGAGCTTGTTGATGATAAATCTTCTACTGATTGGTTAACGTTTGCCGCATCTTTTTCAACTTCTTTTTCTGTAACATTTAGTTCTGCTTTTGCTTGTAACAGTTTTGCTTCGGTTTCTTTTAATTTTATTTCGTAATCGGTAGGATCTATTTCAACAAGCAGTTGACCTGCTTTTACCTCATCATTATCATCAACAAGTAGTTTAACGACAGGACCTGAAACTCTCGGTGCAATAGTAACAAGCCTTCCCTCTACAAATGCATCATCTGTTGATTGGTAATAGGTAGAGTGTATTGCTGCAAATATTCCCAGAAGAAAAAGGATAACTGCTGTTGTTGCGGGTACTATAACTCGTTTTTTCTTATATTCCGGACGTCTTTTCTTAGCGTTTTCTTTACGTTCTTTGATTCTTTTTTTAGCTTTTTTTTCAATTTTTTCCTTATCTAGTGGGATGTATTCATCATTATTCGGGGTGCTTTTATTTTCTTCGTCCATTTATCCTCCTTGGGAAATTCTAAATTTGTATATTTAAATCTTTTTCCAGGTTTTCTTTGAATTTATTAAGAGTTCTTAGGGTTATTTTTAAATCATTTTCTTCAACACCTTCAATCGTTTTTTGCCATATTTCAAGTGCTGTTGGTATAACTTTATCAAAAACTTCTCTGCCTTTATTTGTAATGAATATTTTATAGATTTTTCGTTTATTAACATCTGATTTTCTGGTAACTAATTCCATTTTTTCAAGAATATTAATTATTCTTGTGATATTAGGTCGATCTTTCAGGGTAATGGCTCCTATTTGTCTTTGATACATTCCGTTATGATCGATCAATGCTGCAAGAACCGTTAACTGCTCAGGGGTTATAATGTGTCCGTTTGCACTAAATTTTTGCGTCGCAATCGCACGGGTCATTTTCCCGATTCTTACAAGTTTCATCCCTATTCGACTTTTTAATAATTCCAGTTGTTCCATGATTTTTTCTTTGTGTTATCATAATAACACAAATGTAAAATTTAGCAATTATATTGAAAAGAGATTTAAGACATGAAAGTATTTAAAATAGCTATTACCCTGATTATATTGATGTGTACACCCTTAGTACAAGCAAAAACGGTATCTGTCGAGCCTGATAGAATTGAATATATGAATTTGGGCTGGTGGAAAAAGTTTGGAGATGAAAATTTAGATAAATATATGTTGTTTGCATATGAGAATAACAGGGATTTAAAAATTGCTACTGCATCAACAAAACAGGCACAGCAGGTTGTAAAGATGTCTTTTGCTGATCAATTACCCCAGTTGACTTTTAACCCGCAAATTACAAGGGAATTTACAGCTTCAGATGTTCATTTTGGAGATGTTATTATCCCTGATTATAATCAGAACAGGTTTTTAATGCCTCTAACAATGACTTATGAGGTCGACATATGGGGTGAAAATTATCTGCGTTCAAAAAGTGTTAAACAAAAACTTGAAATGTTAAAACAAGATGAGCGAGCTTCTTATATAATGATGTCTTCAGCGCTTGCCTCTAACTATTATAACCTTATTAAAGCTGATAAGTTGCTTGATAATCAGGAAAAACTTGTTTCTTTACAAAATGTAATAGTTGAATTATATGAGAAAAAGTATAAGGGCGGGTTATGTTCAATTAATGAAGTTTTGTATGAAAAGCAGTTATTAACTTCTTTCAAAGAGGAATTAAGTAATCTCAAAGAAAAACAAAATATTTTAGAAAATCAGTTAAAAGTGATTCTTGGCGACAGGAGTATTTCGAGAATTGACAGAAGCAGTTATGATAAAATCAAGCTTATTGAGCTTCCTCAGGATATTAAGTCTGAAGCTGTTCAATACCGTCCTGACTTGATAAAATGCGAATATTTTATTAAGAAAACGGGGCTTGATGTCAGAGTCGCACGTAGAGAATTTTTACCTAAATTTATTTTATTCGGGCAACTTGGATTTAATGCTTATAGTCTTTCAAATATGTTTGGTTCTCATACTTTCTTATCAAATGCAGGTTTGTTACCTTCTCTGGATCTGTTTATGGGAGGAAGAAAAATAGCAATGCTGCGCTATAATAAATATGAGTATGAAAAAGCTCTTCAAATATATGAAAAAACTATTTTAACATCATTACAGGAAGTTAATGATGCCTTGGTAAGTGCAAAAGCCGCAAGGAATAATCTTGCAGACAGTGAGGAACGTTACAACATTGAACAAAATAAATATAACCTCTATGGTATGAAATTTGAAATTGGGTCTGCTTCTAATCTTGAATTTTTACAAGCTCAAGAGGCTCTTTTACTTGCAGAAAAATCAAATATATCAAATAAAGTCAATACTCTGATTGCGGCTATAAATATTTATAAATCCGTTGGGGGTATTGATTATATGCAATTTAATGAATTAATTTAGTCAGATCTAATTGTATATGTAGTACTTGTAAATATATTTTCTGGTGCTAAGATATTTATGTACTTAATTGAATATTCCCGGATCGTCTAGCGGCAGGACGAAAGATTCTGGCTCTTTTAACGGTGGTTCGAATCCATCTCCGGGAGTATTTTAAGATTTTTAACTTTTTTTTTACAGTATGGAGAGCCTTCTCACCCGAGATGTTTTTTTGTTATGCTCAAAGCATCTGCGGTTCAATCCTTTATATGCTGTGATGTCATGACCCTTTAGTAACGCCCTTGCAGTCTTTTATAATGAATGGTCTTACAAATGCATATGTTCCATATAGCGATGTTAATAAGCCGGTTATATTTAGTGTTTTAGATATTTTTGGGTGTTTGTTTAATATGCCGCCAAGGGTAAGAAATGTTGTACCTGTCATAATTCCAAGATACCCTTTGAATATTGTTCTGGGAACGATTATTGTATCTGTCATATCTGCTGAATTTCGTGTATTCTCATGAAATTTGCTCAAAAGTCTGACTTTTTTTCTTGTTGTTGAATTTGTGCAGATGTAAAATGGGGATTTATTTTGGAGACTTCCATTTTTTTATCCTTTATTTTCTTTCACATATAACGTATTAAATCCAAAAGTAATAAAATTTGCTAATTGATTATATTATTTTTTTGTAAATCCGGTTTGAACAATGTTTTTACCAAATCTTTCTTCAAGTTTATCAAAACATTTTACAAGTTTTTCTTTTTTTATATTTTCAGTTTCATCCGTATATAAGGATAGCTGTTCTGAGCTTTGTTCTCCTATTTTTCCAAGGTATACTCCGGTGCTTCTATATAGAATTTTTGGATTATAAATTTCTTCAAGCAATTTTATTGCGATACTTGAAATTTCAAGTTCGAAATCCATCGGAGATATCAAATCTTTTTTTGCAAAATATACTTTAAAATCTTTAGTTTTTAGCATAACGCCGATTTGAAGACATTTTGTTTTGTAGGTTCTAAGTTTTCCGCACGATGTATGAATATGTCTGTTTAACTCATTTTTTATATAGTTGAAGTCTGATGTAAAAATTCCAAAAGCACGGGTATTTTGTATAGATTTTGGTATTTTTTCTTCATTTGTAACCTTTGATACCATTTGTCCGAGTAATTCATGCCGCATCTCTATTCCGTTTATTCCGATTTTTGAATCAAGCCAGGAATCAGCTTTTTCAACTAGTTCTTTTGCTGTTAAAATTCCGTGGCGTTTCATTCTTGTAGTCAGTCTTCTTCCTATCCCCCAAATTTCTTCTATTTTTGTGTTTTCAAGAACTTTGGTAATTTTAGCTTTGCCAATCAAATAAATTCCGTCTGTTGAATTTTTCGCTTTATCAGATGCTAATTTTGAAAGTGTTTTTGTTGAACTTACTCCGATAGATACTGGGATATCAGCTTCTTGTAATACTTTTTGTCTGAGAAATATCGCGAGCTCTCTGTAATTTTTTTTGTATAGACGCGTTAAACCTGTAAGATCTACAAAAGCTTCATCCACTGAATATATCTGTACGTAAGGACTGAAGTCTTTTAGTATTGTCATAACTTGTTTGGATACTTGAGAATAATAATCATGATCCGCGACAATGTAAATAGCTTTCGGGTGTTCTTTTTTTGCCATAAAGTAGGGTTCACCCATTTTGACACCCATTTGTTTTGCTTGTTTTGATCGTGAGATTACGCAGCCTTCATTGTTTGATAGAACACATACCGGCTTGTTTTTTAATGATGTATTTCTTTTTTGTTCGCATGATACAAAAAATGAATCACAATCTACAAGGGCTATAAACTTTTGCTTATCCATAACAATAGTATTATTCCATTTTAGAATTTAGTCAATAAATATTTTCTTAATATAACTATAAAAACTAGCAAAAAAATGCTTGATGTTTTTTTACACATAGTATATCATTAAAGTGAAGGCAGGTAGAATATTATGAAAACACAAGAAAATTATGTGTTGTTAAAAAGATCACAGCTCAGACAGCTTCAAATCTCTGATGTGAGTTTTGAATTACCGGATTTAAAAAATGCTCAGGGTGCCAAGTCCGTTGTTATAGGAAAATGGATTGCGTCTTGGATTGAGGAGAGTTTAGACTCCAGAAAAATTGAAATTAATAATATTTTACCTTCAAAGGCCGATTTTGCATATTTGCTTGGTGTAAGTATCGGGACTGTGCAAAATGCTTTAAGGTACATTGAAGACTTAGGATATGTTGAATCAAAACAATGTATTGGAACGTTGATAAAAGATTATAGGAATAAATCTGCTTCAGTAAGGAAATTAACATCAAAAAGAGATTTCGCTGTTGATGCTATAAAAAGGTATATTTTAACTGACGGTTTTAAAGTCGGTTCACAGCTTCCATCATCAAGAACTATAGCTACAATTATCGGTTTTACTGCAAATACGACAAAATTAGCTTTGGATTATCTTGTATCACAGGGCATTATTTGTTGTCGTTTTAAAAATGCGAAAGACAGCAGATGGTTTGTTATGAGTTTGGATTTTGAAGTTCCAGATGCTGTAGTTTCATCAGAAGCAGAAACGTTAGTTGATATGGTTGTGAAGGATTTGGAAAAATATATAACAAATAATCTGTGTGTAGGGGATAGAATTCCTGCTCATAGTGTATTAGCTAACGGATTAAAAGCAAGTGTAAAAACCGTTCATGATGCGTTGAGTATTCTTATTGATAGAGGAATCTTGCTGGCAAGGCGGGGAAGGTATGGAACAACTGTAATTAAGCTGCCAAATGTTACAAATAGTTTTGAAAAACCTGAAACTTCAATTTTTGCACCTGCGAAAGATACGGCATTTTATCACTATGAAAAAACTCAAAATCATATTAAGCGTATGATAGCCCAAGATTACGAAATCGGTGATAAGTTACCATCAATTTTAGAGTTATCAAAACGACTGGATTTAAGTCCTAATACAATTAGGAAGGCTTTTCATAACTTAGCAAAAGAAGGTTATTTAGTTTTTTCAAGAGGACGTTACGGCGGAACTTTTGTAATTGATATTCCTGAAGTTGAGACTCAAACATTTAAGTGGCTTGCTGTTAACCCTAGGTATGCAAAGGAATATTCCAGAGTCGAGTCAGAAAATTAAGTTTTGCGGCTTTTATATTATGATATTTATGGTTTCAATTGTAAATAATAGTACATATTTTTGACATGACCCCTATGTAACTGTCATAATAGTACCCGAGACTATACTCGGGTAGAATTTATGTATATAAAACAGTTAGAAATAGATAATTTTAAATCATTTGCCAATAAATCAGAAATCCCCTTATTGAAAGGATTTACTACTGTATCAGGGCCAAACGGTTCCGGAAAAAGTAATATTATTGATAGTGTTATGTTTGCACTTGGCTTGAGGACAGGTTCAGCTTTGCGTATTGAAAATTTGTCAGATTTTATTACAACTTTCAATAACAAAAATGAAGCAATGGTCAAAGTTGTTTTTGGGGATGTTGAGGGGGCAAATGAATTATCTGTTGCGCGTCGAATAAAAAAGACTAATCAAGGCTTTGCAAGTACTTATTATCTTAATGATAAAGTTGATACCTTAACTAATATCAGGTCAATTTTAGAAAAGTATAATATTACACCAAATAGTTATAATGTAATGATGCAAGGCGATGTCAACAGTATTGTTATGTGTTCTTCTAAAGTCAGACGTGGTATAATTGATGAAATTGCAGGTGTTGCGGATTTTGATCGTAGAATAGATCAGGCGACAAATGAGCTAAAAACGGTAGAACAACGCGTTGAAGCTGCAGCTCTTATTTTATCGGAAGTTGAAAAAACTTTGGAGCAATTAAAATCAGAACGCGAAGTTGCATTGAAATATAAAAAATTGCAAGAAGAAAAATCAGGGCTTGAATCGCAAATAAGTACTGTTAAGTTTTTTGATTTGAAACGTAACTTGGAGTTAGCACACGAAAATATTTTACAATCAAATAAGAAGCTGAAAGAAGAACAGGCTAATAAAAAAGATTTAGATGAAAAGATTAAGCTAATTAATGATAAATATAATGAGTTAGATGCGAAATTAAAAGAACAAGGGGAAGAAGAACGTAATAAATTAAAAGATTCCCAAAGTGATTTATCAGCACGTATTCAAACTAAGAAAAATGCGATTGATTATTCTCAAACTCAAATTCAAAAAGGTTTACAGTCTATAGAGAACGCTAAAAACGGTATAGAATCTTATAAGAAAAAAATTGAAGATGAAAGGCTTAATATAAAACTTTCTCACGATAAGATTGGTATCATTGAATCCCAATTAAAAGAAAAGAAAGATGAATTAGCAAAAAAATTAGCAGATATTTCCGGATTAAGTTCTACTGCTGATAAGTATATTCAAGAACGAAATGATGTTTCTAAAGCTTTGGATACTTTAAAAGATAAGGATAATGAGTTATTAAAAGTATCTTTACCAAAAGAAAATGATCTTAAAAACTTGAAAAAAGAAATAGAAGAAGCAAAAGCTTTTGTAGAGCAGGCAGAAAATGCAAAGGCTAATTTTGGTGACGATAAGTCTTTAAAAGAACTTCAAGTAAATGATCTTAAAAAAGAAATGGATGAACTCAAAGAAATCCAGAATAAAACAATGCAGCAGCTTGATGATACAAAAACTGCTATTGATGATTATGACCATGATGTCCGTGCTGCTTATCGTAAATTTACGGATATGGAGGCTCAGCGACGTGCGGTTTCAGCATCCGGTTCAAGTATTCCTATTACCACAGTTATGAATGCCCATTTAGATGGGGTTCATGCTCCTTTAATGCAGCTCGGGACTGTTGATGAAGAGTATTCTTTAGCTTTAGATATAGCTTTTGGCGGCAGGCTTGCTCATATTGTGGTAGATGATACACATGCGGCTTATGTAGCTATGGAACTTTTAAATTCTACACGAGCAGGTCGTGCAACTTTTATTCCTTTGAATAAAATGAAAAAAGCTCCCGGAAGTTTGCATTTACCTAAAAATCACGGTGTAATTGATTTTGCTATTAATCTTGTTGATTTCGATGATATTTATCTTGATGCGTTTTTCTACGCTGTAGGGGATACTCTTATTGTTGAAGATGCAGAAGCAGCAGAGCAGCTTATGGGTAAATACAGAATGGTTACACTTGACGGTAAGCTTTATGAAAAGTCTTCAGCAATTACTGGCGGTTATGTAAAGAAATCTATTTTTGGCTTCGGGCAAAATGACGATAAAGAACTTGAAAATGCTAAAGCTAAATTAGATGAATTACAAAAGAAATATGATGAGGCGGTTGCTCATAGAAGAACTTTGGAAGAAAAACTTGATAAAATAAGGGTAACTTATTCTTCGTCTTCTACAGAGTATTCAAAGGCTAAAATAGAACTATCTAATATGACTGCTCAATTTGAAAACAGCCAAAATCTATTGGAAGCTAAGAAAACTTTCATTGCCGAAAATGAACCAAAAATTGAAAAATTAAATTCTGAACTTGATAAAATTGAAATTAAAAGAGTTGAATTAGCTGAGCAAATTCAACAGTCTCAGGATAAGCTCGCTGAACTTGATAGTTTGCTTAATGATAAGGATTTAAAAGATTTAAAGGAAAAGACTCAAGGCATTGAAGATGAAATTCGTAAATTGAATAATAATTTGATGAATGTGAATAACGAAATTCAGGGATTTAATAATACAATTAAATTTAATGAGCAATTAATAACATCAAAAGAAGAAGATATTAAAAATATTACCAGAAATAATGAGTCTCTGGCACAGGATAAGGAAACTTATGCTGAAGAAATCAAACAATTAGAGGAGCAATTAAATTTGTTGTCTGATAAAATTGCTGTTATTGATGCTAAAATCGGAGAGCTTGTGAAAGAAAAAGAAGAAATTCATAAGAGTCTGGTTGATTTGAGAACAAACAGTGCAGTGAAATTATCAGAAATAGATAGAATCAATGAGCAAATCGAATCATTCAAGACAAGAAGACGTGAACTTGAACCTCAATTGAAAGAAGCCTCTGAAATTTTGGAAAATGCAGGGGTCGAGATTTCGAAGCTTGAGCCGGTTCAAATTTCTATTGACGAATTGAATGCAAAAATTCAGCGTCTTGATAAAAAAATGCAGGAGTTAGGGGATGTAAATATGCGTGCTATTGTTTCTTATGAAGAAAAAGCCGCAAGAAAAGAGGAACTTGATACCCAAATTAGAACTCTGTCTACAGAACGCCAGTCTATTTTAGATAAAATGAACGGTTTCGAACAGCAAAAGAAAGAAGCATTTATGACAACTTTCACTGCCATAAATGAAAACTTTAAAGATATCTATCATCAATTGTCCGAAGGTGAGGGAAGGTTGATTCTGGAAAATGAAAAAGATCCTTTGTCAGCAGGTATGACAATTGAAGCGAAGCCTAGAGATAAAACTACAAACAATAAGCTGGGAGCATTATCAGGCGGAGAAAAGGCTTTAACGGCTCTTGCTCTTGTCTTTTCTATACAAAAATATCTACCTGCACCGTTTTATGCACTGGATGAGGTAGATGCAAGTTTAGATACAATGAACGTTGAACGTATTGCAGAAATGGTTAAAAAACAATCTTCTGATACTCAGTTCCTTGTGGTAAGTCACAGAAGACCAATGATTGAAGCTGCAAACAGAACTATCGGGGTTACCCAGAAAGAAAAAGGAAAAACAAAGGTTACAGGTGTAAAACTTAGAGATGATGGCGATGAACAATAATCTTATAAGCACAGAAGAATTAGAAAATTCCATATATGGCAAGGTTGGAGAATTTGATGCCAATGATGGTATCGGGATTCTTGTAGATATGGCAAAGCAAGGTAAGATTGACCCCTGGCATATCGATATTTTGGATGTAACTGAAAAATATCTTCAAAGAATGATTGAGCTAAAATCTTTAAATCTTCGTGTTGCAAGTCGCACTTTATTATTCGCATCAATTCTTTGCCGTTTACAGTCAAATGTCTTGGCAGGTTTATCTTTAGAAGATTTTCAAGATGAACCGGAGAATGATGTAATCTATGATGATGACGGATTTATTGTGGAGTATCCCGATGAAAATCACGAGTTTATTCCGACAAGTAATGTTGTAAGTTTTGATGAGGCTCTTCAACGCAGAACAAGTATTCGTCTTAACCGTAATCGTGTTGTCACTTTGAAAGACTTGATTAAGCAGTTAGAATTTTATGAAAAACTTGAAAAACGTGCGTCTATGAAAAGTGCACATGAACGGGCTAAACGTCATGTTAGAAATTATTCGCGGCTGACCCCGGATGAGATTGTGTCAATGGCTCATGAGGAATATATTGAAGAATCAGTATTAAAATTAAAAGACAATCTGGAACAAATTTTTGAGCATCAGGATAAAATTGAATTGAACGAGTTAACAATTCTTGGGATGGATAAAATCAGTGCATATCTGGCGTTATTGTTTTTGAGTCGCGATACTGATTATGAATTGGAACAGAAAGAATTTTATTCTGATTTATATGTAGTAAAAGGTGGTATGAAAGATGCAGCAGCTCAAATCTAGAATAGAAGCGGTATTATTTGTCACAGCAAAAGCTCTTTCATTAGATGAAATAGCAGCATATTTGGATGCGGAGCCGGAAGTTATTGAAGAAGCTATCTTAGAATTAATTATGGATTATGCATCCAGAGACGGAGCTTTGGAAATAGACGACGAAAACGGGTATATTTTGCAAGTAAAAGAGGATTATAGCGACATTGTTGAAAAAATCTGTCCAATAGATTTGTCTCCTGCTGTATTAAGAACTCTGCTTGTAATAGCATTAAAAGAGCCGATTAGGCAAACTGAACTTGTAAAACTACGTTCGGCTGCGTATGAGCATGTCGCAGAACTTGTTGAAAAGGGCTTGGTTTCAAAGCATAAAGATAAGAACGGCAGAAGTATAAATATCAAAACAACTGCAAAATTTGCCGAATATTTTAAGTTAAAAGGTGATACAAGAGCTTTGGCTCAACAATTGGAAAGAGATCTGGCAGAAAAAAATAATGCGTAAATTTTTATTGGCAGTTTTTTTAATAGTATTAATTTTTGCTTTGTTTTATAAATCGCCTTTTTCAGCTTTGTATAATTATAACAAAGCAAAGTCACTTTATGATATTGGCAGATATGAAGAATCTCTTCCTTATTTTGAAAGGTCGCTTTTTGCGGATTCAAAGGGTATTTTATCGAGGTTCTTTTATGTTTTGGCATTATCAAAGTCTGAGCCGACATATTCTGTTCAAAAAAAACTTTATGAGATGTCAGCTTCAAAAATCGATGACGAAGCTTCTAAGTATGCAAAAATTCAAGCTATGGCACTGCGATATAAATTATTGAAGGGGCTTGAAAATAATTATATATACAATGCGGCAATGGGTAGCGATATTGTAAGATGGGATATAAAATCTTTTCCACTGGCTGTTTATATTGAAAAAACCGGTTCTGTTCCGGATTATTACTATAAATCTATCGAAAAAGCTATGGATGAGTGGGTTAAGTATACTAATTTTGTTAAGTTTAAACAAGTCGAAACCGAATCTAAAGCTGATATTGTTATTACTTTTAATGATATTCCTGATGACGTTTGTAATGGAAATATTTGTAATTATACTGTCGCATATACAGAACCGGAGATTTCAGATGACAAGCTTTTAAGGAAAATGCGTTTAACTTTTTATAAGACAAATCCTAAAAATCAAGGGTACACTCCTAAGCAAATATTTAATACTGCAGTACACGAATTAGGGCATACCTTAGGAATTATGGGACATAGCGATAATCCGTCAGATATTATGTATTCTTTAAAAGAGGATGATATTGTTTTTTACAATTATTATACATTTGGAAATCATACGCTCAGTATTAGAGATTTACAGACATTGGTTCTTTTGTACCGGATAAAGCCGACAATTACTAATACAAATCTTTCAGATTTTGCTCAAATTGATGAGAAGTTGTATTTTTCACCTTTGATAATCGGTAACAATGATGTGATTTTGCGTAAAAAACTTAATGAATACAGAAGTTATATTGCACAATATCCTCATCTTGCAGCAGGTTATATAAATATTTCATCAGTATATTCTGATATGGGGGATTTTAATTCTGCATTATCTGCTTTAAATGAAGCTTCCAAATATGTTCAGAATAATGACGAAAAATATATAATAGAGTATAATTCAGGCGTAATTTTTTATAATATGCAGGACTATGATAAAGCTTTAGCCGCAGCTAACAGGGCAAAGGCATTAAAAGATGATTCTGCAATTAACAATCTGATTGCAGATATTTTAAAATTGCAAAAATAAATATGATTAGCTAAATTTATAATACTGATACGTTATATTTTCCCAGCGTTGCAAGCAGGTTAATAAGTTTAGCTGTCAGTCTTTTTAGAAATGACCAATGCATTAGATAGTGCTATTCCTCCATTTTGAGCAGGACGGTTTACGATTTGACCCTTGATGTACATTACGGTTGAACCTCCGCCGTCAAGATTTATTGCATTAATACAACCCAATGATTTCATAAGGGCTGCAAGTTCTACAAGGGTGAGACCGATTGAACTTCCTTCTCTGCCGTCTGCAGTTATTAAAATTAAATCATTGTCCTTTGTGTACCCTATTGCGGTACGCGGGTTTCTGCCTCCGATTGATTGAAGCTTTTGGGCTGTCATATCAACAAACACTTCCCCATTTTTTACGAGGTACGGACCACCGCTAATAATATGTTCAACGTTATCCCATTTCGGGTTTGTGCTAATTTTTACACTAACCTTTTTAGCTCCAAAAAGCTGTGACAGCTTTGATTTGGGGCCAACTATAACATAGCCGTTTTCAGGAATGGAAAGGGGATTGGCAGAGGCTGCCGTAATTTTGTTTCCAACAATTTGCAGCTGGACACCATACTGAGGTGAAGCAGGGGCATAGCTCCCCCAATCCCTTGTATAAGCCAATATATATGAGGATAGCATTCTTGGCTGGTTGATATTATCAATTTTTATATTAACTCCATTACCGGTTATGCTTGCATCTAACTGTACCCGTCCAACGTCATAACCGTTTTCAAAAATTCCCATTGCAACTCTGTCGTAGATCGGTCCTGTGTAAATTTTTTTATCAATCATAAGCGTGCCCAATGGAACTCCTGTTTGCGGTTTAAAAAATCCTCCGTTGATTGCAACTATAGAATTAGTGCTTTGTGCAATTCCTCTTACTGTTTTTTTATTAGACAGTGTTGAGGCAGCTGTTGCGGGTTTAACTTCATACCCTTGTGCAACAGCTTGGTTTACCTCAACGATATTTAACCTAACGGGTTTACCGTTAAAATATTTTGTCATTTTTATATGTTTAATTCCATCATCAATATTGTTTACAACAAGTCCCTTGTATTTTGTACTTATTCTTAAATCAAAATCTTCTTTTTTTGTTTGAGAGTTTGTTTCATTTTTTATTTGTTCACTCATATTTTTAAGTACAGGGGTTGTTATAGCATTATTTGCTACCAAATTGTTTGCCATAATCGGAGGCTGAATGACAGTGTGTGTAAGGACTAATGCTGCTAAAAGCGAAATTGTTAGGACATATTCGCAAGTCCTTATCGGAAGATAGTTGTAAGGTTTTTCAAGAAGTGTATCCATAGCGTCACCATAATTTAAAAAGTAACCGGATACCTTTTTGTTTTTAGAGTGGTGTGGGGAATAACACTCGTCAGAGACCTATGAGGGCAAATAGGGTGTTCCTACTATTATTGTAACATATTTTAACATGTTTCTCAATATGCTGTAAGTTAATAATAGTAATAATTTTACAAAACTAAATAGTGGTAAATCTACACTATATTTGAGTTTTAATCTTGATTACAAATGATAAACTCCCGCTGTTACGGCGAGAGTTTAAATTGTATGAGATAATTTAGATTATTTTATTGAATTTAGGTACCTCGCAGCGATATTTTGCGCGTCTTGGGAAGAAACTTCTCTATCTAAAACTTTAATCATTGGAGCTTGATTAGTTCCTCTCGAAAGTTCAAAGTTTGCAAATTCCTTACCTCTAATTACACTTAATAAGGCTTTTTTCCCAAATTCAGTCTCTTGGAGGTGAAAATTTGTTTTTCCTTTTGTGCCTATGTATGAGCCTAATTGTTGTTTTTGTCTGCTTTGTGCAAGTTTTGAAAATGCAAGATCAACGAGGTTGGCAACAGATTTAGATTTGTTTGCACTAAATGTAACTGTGTCTGTATTTAGTCTATAGTCAAATCTTTGAGCAAGTTTTACAGGTTTGCGGCATTCGCTTTTTGCGTATAGTTTTGAAGCCGCAATACTATTCGGGGTGTTTGTAATTTTTGTAATCATTTGAAATATCCTTTTTAAAATAAATGTATTTTCTACACTTATTAAACCGCAAAACAATACTCATGTCAATAAGTAAAACTTTTCTGTTTTGAGAGTCATTCACATATTAATCAACATCAACCGGTGCCCGCATGATTTTTTCAATAGCTTCGCGAGCTGTAAACACCAGAGCTTCCGGAATATTATCTATGGTTGTCAGTTGACGCAGTACATCTACTGTACGTTTAAATGCTCTAACAATATCGCCTTCGCCCATATCAACTTGTTCAGATACAGTATTCCACTCTGCACCTTCAACCCAAAGTTCAATTAGAGAGCTAAAATACGGATTGATATTTAATGGAGTTTCTACATTGTATTTTGATTGTGTTTTTTCAAGTTTCCGTTTGATATTCCTGATTTGGTTAAGTGTTTTTCTTACTTTTTCTGAAAATGGAATATATGGAATTTCAGCACGTAATTCTTCTGTTGTAATTGCACAGATGACGCCTGCAAGTTCTGAAGGTTTCAGGTTTTCTAAAACTCCGGAGAAAATTATTTCAGCCAGATAAAGTTCGTTTTCTGAACGAATTTGAGAAGTTGTTTTGCCTTTTTCTGTCGGATAGTCATTCGTCAGGTATCCGTATTCTTCTAAAATTGCCCTGTGTGACAAAAATTTGTTCCAATATATATCTTTTTGTCGTTCGATTTCTTTCCTAAGTTTTTTCTTTTTGCTTTCAATTCGTTTGATAACTTCAATATTTTTTGCGTGTTTTTTGTAATGTTTACAAATATCACACGGGTATGATTGAAGTTTCTTTAAATCTTCCTTGTTTCGGTTGCCAAATTCAATTACTTCAGCTGACAGTGCTCTATGTTTTCCCTTTTCTTGGCGAAGAATTTTTTTATAGGTCTGTCTGTTTTGAACATATAAAAATCTCAGTCTATCGTATTCGAGCATTTTGTCATCGTTAAGCCTGCTTGGGCATACAAATGAGCGTTCAGAAATTTCATTATCGTACTGTTCAATTTGTAATAGTATTGGTTTTAATCTGAAGTCAGAAGAGTAGTATCCAAAACTTTTTAGGATAAGTTCTTTTGATTCTTCCAGATTAAAGCGCTGTAACAAGTTCAATACCATTGAATAGCTTGGAGAAAAACGGCTTTCCAGTGGATTTGAGTCACTAAGAACTAATTCTGCAACTTCTTCCGGGGATTGGAAAGATGTTCCAACAATAGTAACATAACCGATTTCATCCATTCCACGACGTCCTGCCCGTCCTGACATTTGAAGAAATTCATTTGCCGTAAGCATTCTGTGACCTGTGTCGGTACGCTTACTTGTTGCACTTATTACGGTTGATCTGGCAGGCATATTAATTCCGGCAGCGAGTGTTTCTGTCGCAAAAACAATTTTAATGAGTCCTTTTTGAAATAATTTTTCTACAAGGTTTTTCCATGCCGGTAAAAGTCCTGCATGATGTGATGCAACCCCTTGTATCAGGTATTCGGTATGCTTATTTCCGTACAGGTGCGGATTATCTGCGATAAACTCCTCAATAAACGATTTGATTTTTTCTTGTTCAGCTTTTGTATTAAGTCCGAGCCCTGAACATTTTTCCATCTGTTCATCACATTTTTTTCTTGAGAATGTAAAGTATATTGCAGGAAGCATATCATTTTGGGCAAGATTAGAAATAATTTGTTTTACATACGATTTTTTTCGTTTATCTCTGCCTTTTGCCCATTGAGGTTTTTCAGGTTTGATTTTTTTGTTTAATGTTCCTTCCGGAGTTAATAGGGGCAATAGCTTAAATGGCTGTGAACTGTCAAAATAATAAAATCTGAGCGGTACAGGTCGAAAATCTGTATTAACCAATTTAGTTTTTGAGTGAACTGTATTAATCCATTGTGTGAGTTCTTCACCATTTGCAACGGTTGCGGATAGTGCTATTATTTGAATATTTGTCGGGCAGTAAATAATACTTTCTTCCCAAACTGTTCCCCGTTGTTCATCATTCATATAGTGAACTTCATCCAGAACAACATATTTAACATCTTTAAGGTTATCGGCTACAGCACCAAAATTTGTTCCGTAAAGCATATTTCTGAAAACTTCTGTTGTCATAATAACGATCTGTGCATTTCGGTTGATTGAAGTGTCTCCGGTTAAAAGTCCTACTTTATCTTGTCCGTATTTTTCGCCAAAATCATAAAACTTTTGATTTGATAGAGCTTTTAGGGGTGTTGTATAAAAAATTCTGCATCCCTGTTCTAGAGCTCTATGGATTGCATGTTGTGCAATAACTGTTTTACCTGCCCCCGTAGGTGCACAAACTACAACACTTTCTCCGTTGTCAATGATTTCACACGCTTGTTTTTGAAAATCGTCCAGTTCAAATGGAAATTCGTACATGTTATATACCTTTTAAAAGCTATTCTATATACATTATAACATATTCCCCTTCTTATTTCTTTAATAATTGTAAATAAAATAGCAAAAAAATATTTTTTCTTTGATGGTCTGGATAGTCTGGCAGATTGTACTAAGAAACTTTCACGTTTTGAAAAAGGAAACTATAAAGGAAAAATACAAGGAGTATATATAAAATTTACCCCTTGTATAACATTTCTGTTTAAGCTTTTGCCGTCCTGTTTTAAATTGTGTCGAAACCCGTATATTTTCTAAGAACTTCAGGAATGATAATAGTTCCGTCTGCTTGCTGGAAGTTTTCGATAATTGCTGCAAATGTTCTGCCAACAGCAAGTCCAGAACCATTGATTGTGTGTACAAACTTTGTTTTGCCCGAAGCTTTTTCTTTGTATCGTATATTAGCACGGCGTGCTTGGTAATCGCCGTAATTTGAACAACTTGAAATTTCTTTGTAAGCATTGTATGACGGCATCCAAACTTCTAAATCCCAGCATTTGTTGGCTGAAAATCCTATATCTCCGGTTGATAATGCTTCACGTCTATATGGAAGCTCCAGTAATTGAAGCATTTTTTCTGCATCTTGAGTTAATTTTTCATGTTCATCTTTACTTGTTTCAGGGGTACAAAGTTTAACAAGCTCAACTTTATTAAATTGGTGAACTCTGATGAGTCCTCTTGTATCTTTACCGGCAGAGCCAGCTTCGCGTCTAAAGCAAGGGGTATAAGCTGTCATATATTTTGGAAGATCTTCTTCGGATAGGATTTCGCCTGCGTAAATGTTGGTTACGGGAACTTCGGCTGTTGGGATCAGGTACAAATCTTCATCCACACATTTATACATATCTTCTGCAAATTTAGGTAACTGACCTGTGCCTGTCATAGTTGCAGCATTTGCCATAAATGGAGGCAAGATTTCCTCATAACCTTGTTTTTCGCAGTGATAATCAAGGAAAAAGTTAATTATCGCACGTTCAAGTTTTGCACCTTTGCCCCTGTATAGCGTAAACCTGCTTTGAGAAAGTTTCACCCCTCTTTCAAAATCTACCAGATTTTTTTCCTCGCAAATATCCCAGTGAGCTTTTGGTTCAAAATCAAATTTTGTAGGTTCACCCCATTTGTAAACTTCAACGTTATCGTCTTCAGAAAGTCCGATTGGAGTAGTTTCGTCAGGAATATTTGGAGTGTGTAAGAGGATATCTTTTTGAGCGTTATCAAGTTCGGTTTGTTTATTTTCAAGTTCTTTTATTTCATCACCAAGTACACGAACTTCTTCTTGTATTGCATCTGTATTTTCTCCGTTTTTCTTCATAAGTCCGATTTTTTGGGATTCAGATTTCCTTTTAGCTCTTAATTCATCCGCTTTTGTTTGAATTTTTCTTCTTTCTTCGTCTATTTTTATAACTTCATCTATTGATAATTCCGGATTTCTTCTTTTGAGAAGTTCATTAATTTTATCAGGATTCTCTCTAATCAATTTAATATCAAGCATTGTATCCTCTTTCCTTTTTCCTAATAAGCAAATTAATTCTAATTTAAAGATATTTTATAATCAAGTTTTATATCAAAATTTATTACCCTTTTGCGGGGTAAAAATTTGCATTAAATTAAAAATAATGTATAATATCATTATTAAAGGGAGATGTGATGTTTAAAAAGTTAGCCAAACAGTTAAAATCTGAGCATAGTGAAAACACTTGTTTCCCAATGAGTTCGCCGGTTTATGCTTTAAAAGAGCAGACAAAAAATTCATTTTTAAAGAGCCTGTCAAAGCATGCTCTCAATTTATATGAAAGAAAAACGGATATTAGTAATTTTACAAGATTAGCACTTTCCAACCCCGAAAATAATTCTCACGAGCAGATTGTTAATCAGCTTTTTGGTCAGGAAGGCTTTACTGACCCGTTTGCTGAGGATGCTTTATTTAGTTTGTCTGAAAACGAAAGATTTTTAAAAGATTTAGGTCTAAAAGATAATTTAATTTTAATGTTCTTTAACCCTTTCACATATTGAAACTTTTTCATGTTTTGTGTATACTTTGGTTATAGGAAGAGATAGGAGTGAGTAAAAATGTTCGAACGTTTTACAGAAAAGGCAATAAAAGTTATAATGCTTGCCCAGGAGGAAGCTCGAAGATTAGGTCATAATTTCGTAGGAACTGAACAGGTTTTATTAGGTCTAATAGGAGAGGGGACGGGTGTTGCTGCTAAAACTCTGAAGTCTATGGGTGTGAACTTGAAAGATGCACGAACCGAGGTGGAAAAAATTATTGGCAGAGGTTCAGGTTTTGTTGCTGTTGAAATTCCGTTTACGCCAAGAGCAAAAAGGGTTTTAGAGTTATCCTGGGATGAAGCAAGACAACTGGGGCATAATTATATAGGTACCGAACACCTCTTGTTAGGCTTAATTCGTGAAGGTGAAGGTGTTGCTGCCAGAGTTTTGGAAAATTTGGGCGTAGATCTTAATAAGGTGAGAAGTAATGTTGTTAAAATGCTTGGAGAAAGTAAGCCTCAGGCAACTGCAGGGGCCTCTGGTGCTTCAGGTTCATCATCAAGTTCCGGGTCAAAAGCAAAAACTCCTAGTCTGGATGAGTTCGGAAGAGATTTGACTCTGGCTGCCCAAGAATTGAGATTGGATCCTGTTGTTGGCAGGGAAAAGGAAATTGAGCGTGTTATTCAAATTCTGGCAAGGCGTACTAAAAATAATCCTGTGCTGCTTGGTGAGCCGGGTGTGGGAAAGACTGCTGTTGCAGAAGGCTTAGCAACTCGGATTGTTAATGCGGAAGTTCCGGATGTTTTAGACGGAAAAAAGGTTATTCAGCTTGATATGGGTCTTTTAGTCGCCGGAACCAAGTATAGAGGTGAATTTGAAGAACGTCTTAAAAAAATTATGGATGAGATTCGTCAGGCAGGTAATGTAATTCTTGTAATTGATGAAATGCACACCCTGATTGGAGCTGGTGCTGCAGAAGGTGCAATTGATGCTGCAAACATTTTAAAACCTGCACTTTCTCGCGGGGAAATTCAGGTAATTGGTGCTACAACATCTGATGAATATAGAAAATATATCGAAAAGGATTCAGCACTGGAAAGACGTTTCCAACCTGTTATGATTGACGAACCTTCTGTTGATGAATCTATCGAAATTATTAAAGGTTTAAAACCAAAATATGAGGAACACCATAAACTTATAATTTCTGATGAAGCAATTGTTGCTGCCGTAAAACTGTCAAGCAAGTATGTAAATGACAGATTTTTACCAGACAAAGCTATTGACGTGATCGATGAAGCAAGTTCAAAGGTAAGATTGAAGGTTTCCAACATGTGTCCGGAAGGCAAAGAGTTGGAAAAACAGCTCAAGGCTTTGATTAAAGAAAAAGAAGAAGCTATCAGAAATCAGGAATTTGAAACTGCATCACAGCTCCGTGATGAAGAGGCTGAACTCAGAGATAGAATTAGAGAGGTGTCTGCAAAATGGCGCGAGGAACACGAAACAAATAAGGCAACAGTTACTGCCGAAAATGTAGCAGAAGTGATTGCGATGATGACAGGTGTTCCGGTAACAAAATTGACAGAGGGTGAAAGTGAAAGACTATTGAGACTTGAAGATACTTTACACCAGCGTGTAATCGGGCAGCACGATGCTATTGTTGCAATTTCTAAGGCAATAAGGCGTGCAAGAGTCGGCTTGAAAGCTCCAAACAGACCAATTGGCAGCTTTATCTTCTGCGGTCCTACTGGTGTTGGTAAAACTGAATTGGCAAAAGCCTTAGCTGAAGCTATGTTTGGTTCAGAGGATAACATGATAAGAGTTGATATGTCCGAATTTATGGAGAAACATTCAACTGCAAAACTTATAGGTTCTCCTCCTGGATATGTCGGCTATGATGATGGAGGGCATTTGTCAGAACTTGTCAGGAAGAAACCTTATTCTGTTGTCTTGTTTGATGAAATTGAAAAAGCTCATCCGGATGTATTTAATATTATGCTTCAAATCCTTGATGATGGACGTTTAACAGATTCAAAGGGAAGGCATGTAAGTTTTAAAAACACTGTTATAATTATGACGTCTAATGTTGGTGCCAGCATGATTCAAAATACTTCAAGACTTGGTTTTTCAACTTCTGACGATGAATCAAAGGATAAGTATGAAAAGTTGAAAGAAACAGTTTCAGAGGAAATGAAAAAAGCGTTCAGACCGGAATTTCTTAACAGAATTGATGAAACAATTGTGTTTGCACATCTTTCTAAGGAAGAAATCAGACAGATTGTTGATTTAATGTTAAAAGACCTGTTCAAACGTCTTGCTGAAAAGGAACTTAATATTGAAGTTACAGATGAGGTTAAAGATCATTTAGCTGAAAACGGTTATTCTGAAGCTTATGGAGCCAGACCGTTAAGACGTCTTATTCAGCGTAAGATGGAAGACAGTCTTGCCGAAGAAATTTTGTCAGGTAAATATGCTCATGGGGATACTATTTTGGTAACTCTTGTCGATGGTAAAATTTCTTTTGAAAAAGCCGCTAAGGCTTCTAAAAAGACCAAAAAAGATAAAGAACTGGAAGTTGAAGAGACTTCTGCTTAAATTACGTTTTATCAAAGTCGGAGTCATCTCGGCTCCGATTTTGTAAAATCTTCTTAATATTTTCTGCATATTTTATTCAAAAATTAATTTAGGGGTTTTTATATAGTGACAGTATGGTCATGCAAAGGTAGGGATTAATGCGCGTAGATTTTGTTCAAAATTATACCTTAAGGACAAGTTCCGTAAGAGGTTTACATTCAAATGGATTAGTTAAAGTAAATGCAGGTAATGCTAATCATTTTGCAGCATCAAATGTTGTTCAAATAGCATTTACAGGTTCAGTGCCAAAAAATATGTGGCAGATAGCAAATAATACTCCGGAAAATAACGGATTAGGCTTGCCAGAGGCAGCTTTAGGAGGAGAGGGGGCCGTTGGTTATGAAATTGAAGCAAGCATGAATAAACATGAAAAAATCAAAGTAAAAATGTCTGACGGAAGTGTTGTTGAAAAAAATGTTGATGCAAGAAGTTTTATGCCATTTTGGGAGCATGATAATCCTAAAGGCGGATATAAGTTTATGATTCATAAAGAGGCTGAATATCCTGATGTTAAGTCTTTGCCGGATCAAATGCCTGCTAAAAATTTTTATAGTGCAAATCCGGGCGAAACATTAGAAGTAGTTGCCAAAAAATTTGGGTTGAAACCTTCGGAGTTAAGTTATGTAATTCAAAGTAAGCCAAATGGTTCAGGTCCGGATGCATTATCTAAGTATTGTCGTCTTGAACCAACTTCGGTCTCAGGTACTGTTGCCCACTTATCTCCGACATCTTTAGGGGAAGTTGAATCTGTTTCGTATAGATTGTTCAAGATTTCTGCAGACAATCCTTCATATAATAAATTAAAAGGTGGACAGCATTACTTCTATTATACACCTGATCTTGCAAAAGCTTCAAAACCTTATTCGTATGATAGATGGGGCAATGTTCCGTTTGAAGCTGAAATTATAAATTCTGATGGTATGCGGGCATTAGCACAAATACAGAATAAACAAATGAATACTGAGGAGTTCGGTTTTTATAATCCTGCGAATGTATTTTGTCATGATCGTATTGCGCATACTTACGGTAATCACATTGCAAATATGTCTGCTGCAGGTGATGAATCCGTAAATGGGTTAAAAGCTCATATTGTTGCTCATAATACCGGTCGAAATTATCAGGGTGTAACCGATAATGCCTTTAAATATATGGCTGTTGTCGGGGATGTTGCTGATGCGCAGGTATTAAAAGATTTACCATATTTTGACATTTTGCAAAAAGCACAACAATATGGGATTAATTCAGAAGTTCTTTCTCCAAGAGAAAAACAGATTGCTCACGCTATAATTGATCCTTATGTAGCTAATTTTAAAGATGGTGCAGGAACTTATAATATTTTAAAAGCGGGGATAGCCTCTGCCAGAGTAAATCCTTGGAATACTTCTACAGGTACTGTGTCTCATACATTTGATAGGGAGATGAAAAGTTCTGAGATGTATGATGCTGCAAAATTTTTAACAGATGATTATGCTGATATAACCACAAAAAGTGTTCTGAATGGTTCAACCCCTGCTAATTTAAGGCTTGATGATCCAACAGCAGGTTTTGGGCGTGGTGATAATGGTTTAACAGCTAATAAAGACGGGTTTACTACCTTCAAGTATACCGGAAAGAATATTGAAGAGGTTGTAGCTGCCCGTGAAAAGAACGGGAAATGGCTGACAAATTTGATCTGGAAAGCGGGTGAAAAAGGTCAGGATGAGTTGAACAAACTGTTCTTTAATAAAGGTCAAATTCAAGATGGGCACAATGTAGTAGGCTATCTTTCTCCAATGAAAGACGGGGATATGCTCGTTATGGGCTGGGGTAGACCTGATGAACAAAAAGGTTTTAATATTTCTGTAAGGGGTTATTTAGAATTTTTGAAACGTGAAGATGTGTCTCAGGCAGATAAATTAAAAGTAAAATGTATTTTTGGCGGAGGTCCTTGGGATAAAAATGCTGCAGATTTCAAAGAAATTATGCAGTGCTACGATGAAATATGTAAACTTGAAGGCGGAATTTATAAACATAATTTGATGGTAGTTGACGGATATTTCCCTAATAGATTAGTCGGATGTTCAACACATGGTTTGTTCACCTCTCGTCGAGAAATGTGTGGAATTACGCCATTAGAAGCAAAAACAGCAGCTGTCCCTTATGGTGCAACTAAAACAGGTGGTCCCGTTGATTATACAAACTCATCAAACGGATTTTTGACAAAGAACCCTGTCGAGGAAAATCCTGAAAAGTTTGGATTAGATTGGACTAATTCTCCGGAGGAGATTGATGCTGCAAGGGTCAGACGTGCATCCTCCGAAGTCAGCGATGTTTATAAGGCCATGCTTGATGAGTATTCAGGAGATAGAGGTTCTTATATCTCAAAATGTAAGAAGAATGTTGAAGAGCTTATTGATTGGCATAATAACGCTGAATATAATTTTGGTAAATCTGCTAATAGACGGTATTTAGAAGATATATTTGAAGTTGATAGAGGGTGGGATAGCCGTAATAAAAATCCTCTTCAACGACTTGTAGGAGCGTTTGGTGAATTCAAGGAAGAAGCGGAATCTGTTATTGGGGCTGCTTCTAAGTCAAAACCTGTGAAAATTATTATCACAATCGCAGGTTGTTTGGCCGTAGCATCAGGTGCGTATTATTTAATAAAAGGCAGGGGCCAAAATGCAGCTAAAGCACAGTCTCCGGATAGCAATCTTTCTAAAGAGATTCCTGCAGAGGCAGAAATAGAAAAAACACCTGAAACAAAAGCGGAAACACCTGTTTCTGTCAGCAGCAAGGTTGTTGAGGGCAATAGTTTTGATACTAATTTGCTTAAAAATATAAAATTAAAATCTAATCAGCAGGATGAACATAAATTAAATACGGCAGCTTAATAAACATATGTTGGATATAATAAGAGGTTCTGAGTAATTTTTTACTTGGAACCTTTTATTATACTTGCAATTTATTGTACTTTTGTATATATTATCAATACATAAATGAAGGAGTTTATATGTTAGAAAGAATTGAAAAGCTACAAATAGCTATTTTAGGATTATTGTTGGCGTTTGGGTTAATTTTTGCTGTAAAAACGGGAGTTTCTGCAGTTTTGAAAAATTCAGTTACTGTAACCGGTTCAGCATACGAGATTGTGCATTCAGATTCAGGAAATATTGATGTTGTCTTAAATATTAGAAAACCTTCAAAGTCAGAAGCCTATGCCGCAGCGAAAAAACAGTTACCGATTATTATTGATTATCTCAAGACAAAAGGGTTTGATACAGAGAACGAGATTGATGTTAAATCAATATATGGCTATGTTACATACAAGACCCTTGCAAATGGTATGAATACAAATGAAATAGCTTATTATAATTTATCTCAGCCTATTTCTATAAAATCAGGTGATGTCAACAAAATTAAAGATACATCATTAGATATAGTTTCTCTTATGGAAAAAGGGGTTGATATTGATGTGCGCACAACCAGCTATTCGTATTCAAAACTTCCGGAACTTAAGGTTAAGTTATTGGAAAATGCTACAACAGATGCTAAACAAAGGGCATCAGCTATGTTAAAATCTACCCGTAATAAGGTTGGCAAAATTCAGTCAGTAAGAATGGGGGTGTTCCAAATTACTCCTGTAGATTCAACGGATGTTTCAGATATGGGTATAAATGATACTTCGACTATTGAAAAGAAAATTACTGCAGTTTCTAATGTTACATTTGAAGTTAAGTAAATGGATTAATTGCAATATTTTTATATAAGAAAGGCTCTGAACTTGTTTCAGGACCTTTTTTATTGTAATTTATTGGTATGGCTAAACTTATTGGAATTTCTGATATACATGGTGAATATGAAAAACTTTGTTCTGTATTAGATAAAATTTCCCCAAAAAATGAAGATACAATTGTATTTATGGGAGATTATATAGATCGAGGTAAAAAGTCAAAAGAGGTTGTCGATAAGATTATCGATATGCAAAATGTTTGTAAATGTGTTTATTTAATCGGGTCGCACGAATATACAATGCTTCACGCTCCATTGGATGATTATTATAATTATTTATTCTGGACCTATGGTGGCGATGCTACTGCTGAGAGTTACGGAAGCTTTGATAATATTATGAGAGTTCACGGTGATTTTTTCAACAGTTTGCAGCCATATTACCTTACTGGTAAGTATTTGTTTATCCATGCAGGAATCCGTCCGGGAATTGCTCTTGAAGACCAGGATTTGACTGATATAGTTTATATCAGAAGCGAGTTTTATAAAAGAAGACATGATTTACCACAAAAAATTATCTTTGGTCATACCGAATTCAAAGAACCGCAAATACAGGATGATAAAATTTGTATCGATACCGGATGTGGTAAGTTCAAAGACGCACCGCTTACGGCTATAATTATAGAAAATGATAAAGAATATTTTATTAATTCTAATGATTAAGAAAAATAAATGAGGTGTTGAAACATTTATTTTGAGCTTCCGGCTTTTTATACGGTATTGTTCATTAAGTTCACGTGATGTTTTATTTATTTGCAAATTTTCGGGTTATATAGTTTGTTGTTTTGGTGTTCTTTTTCGTCCTCCAAAAGTGTATTTGAAGCCAATGCTTGCCAGAATTCCGTTGCGTCCTCCGTTACGAATTAAGCATTGAGCAAATGCCATGAAATTGTCCTTAATTGTTTTTTGTATACCTACGCCATATTGAACGTATGGTTTTACGCTTAATTGAGGTAATGTTGTCATATTTGCTGTAAATTGAGATTCATTCATCAAATTCCAATTCATCCCGACAGTAAGATAGGGCTGCCAGTTATTTTTTGTATTAAATGCAAATTTCATATTTGGAGAGATTTGAATGGCATGCAGCGGGTCACTATTTATACGTACTCCTGCTGCGTTTGTATAGTCAAATGTATTAACAAATGTATAGCTTAGTAGTACACTTGGCTGGATAATAAACTTACCCTCTTTGAATTCAAAATTGTAACCGGTTTTATTAGCAATACCTGCCATAAACATTGGAAAATCTTCATGACCAAAGCTCGTTCTTGCTTCTGCAACACTAGCTCCTGCGTTTATGGTTAAACCGCTAAAGAAGTTACCTTTATAGTAGGTTCCTGTTATACCAAGATTACCGCCATTTTGGTAGATGCTGTTTCCTGCAAAACTCTGGTGGCTGCCAAGATATGATATGTGAGTGCTTATAACACCTTCAGCACCGTTTTTTAGATTATATACCTCACTATCTCCGCCAATAAATGTTCCATATGAGAAACTATTAACCTTTGGTCCGTTTTTTAGTCCTACATTGTCATAAGCAGCAAATGGTCGAACCCAAGTACCTGCTTGGTTTGCTGTTGAATATATAGATTTCCCTTTTTTGTCAACTATTGCGTAACGGTTTGCTTGTCTTTGCGCAATTCTGTGTTTTGAAGGGTGCAGCATTCGGATATCCATATTGGTAAATGCATTGTTATATGTGTCAACCATCCCCATGTAACCGCCGAGTTGAGCGGCTACAGAACCTGTCATAACTGCCGGGTTTAAATCATTATAAGATGGACGGTTAGGATTGTTGCCGTTATTGTTGCCATTGCCATTACCGCCTCCTCCGTTGTCGATAAGTCCGCTTCTTAAAAATGACATAGTAGCGTTTTCTGTATCATAATTGACGTTATATTTGTATATTTTACCAAGTGCTGTAGTTGTTCCGGGATCAAGAGTAATTACATCTTGGAGATTTTCATCTTCTGTAATAATAACATTTGCAGATTCTGCGTTAGCATCGGCTGTTACATTTACTCTGTTAATATTGATTTTGGCGTCGTTATTAACTGTCAAGTTGTCATATTTGATATTATCAGCTTTTTGTTCAACAAGATCTACATCAATTGCAGTATTTAAATTTGCATTCAAGTATACATTGCCAAGGTTATAATCACGAACAATTCCATTAGCTAAATCTAAATTAGAAACATTATTAACATTAAATGACGCGGCTTTTTCAAAAAATGTTCCGTTTGCACCGATAGAAAGTGTTCCGCCATGCAAATTTACTTCGCCTTTGTAATCTGTCATGTCATTGTTTAATACTATTGTACCGCCGGTTGGAGCATCTGTTGGAATTTTATTTCCATCAGGCGCTGTCGGATTTTTCGAGGTATCCCATTCGCCTGTTTTATTTATATTTATAGCTCCTTTGGCGTTTTGTGAAGAAATTCTGTCATTAAATATAATTTTTGTATTACCAGCGTTAAGATTTATAATGCCTTCATTGTTATATATAGCATTAGATGTCATTGTGTTTTCATCAATTCCTGACTGATTTCCGCTAAATACAACATCTTTTTTATTAGAAATGATGTTTAATGTGGCATCTTTTGCGTTAAAAATTGCTCCGCCATATGTGCTCGGTCCAACAGTCTTATTGTTTGAGAACGAGGTATCAGAGATTGTAGCGGTTGAGTTTTGAGAGACATAAATTGCTCCGCCTCCATAAAAAGAAGAGTATTCGGTATCCGCTTTAGCAAGATTGTTCTCAAAATTGGAATTATTAATATTTAGTACCGTATTAGTTGCTGTATAAACTGCACCGCCTTTTGAACCGGTATATTTTTCAGAAGAGGATGTTGCCTGATTGTTCAAAAATGAAGAATTATTAATTTCGATATATTTACCCGGGCTGGTAGTTGCAATTGCCCCGCCAAAAGAATTTTGGTTGCCATTGACAATATTGGAGTCAAATGTAGAGTTGTTTACCTTTAAAGAGTCTCCGTTAAGGTAAATTGCTCCGCCTGCAGCTTCTACGCCGGCGGATTCCGTTTGATTGTTACTCCGGTTGTTTATAAATTTGGAATTTTCTATGGTATTTTCGTTTGAACCTGCATAAATGGCAGCACCATAAACTCTTGCACCATTGTTTGATTCAATAGTATTATCTTCAAATGTGGAATTTTTTACGATAAATTTATCGCCGTAAGCTTTGTATATGGCTCCTCCATATAAATTATGCCCCCTGTTTCCCGGTTCAAGAATAATCTTATTTGATAAGAATAAAGAATTATCTATGATTAAATTCCCATAGCTGAGCAGTGCTCCGCCAAAAGAAGTACTGGTGACAGATGTTTTATTGTTCTCAAATACTGTATTTATAATCTCATGGGAAAGGTTTGAACCATCCAGATATACTGCTGCGCCCTGAGCTCCTGTGCCTGAAGCTGTATTATTCCCAAAATAAGAGTTTTTTATTATTGTATTGCTATAATTACTATAAACTGCTCCGCCTCTGATATTATTTGAACTTTCTGCAATAATACTGTTGTTTGTTATATAACTGTTTACAATGTTAAATGTTCCGCCACGAGACTCGTTATAGATTGCACCACCAAGGATACTGCTGGTACTTGCCGGGTTTTTGATACTGTTTCCTGTAATGTAGGAATCTTTTATAGTGAAATCGCCGCCTGTTGAGTAATTATAAACTGCCCCACCGTTATTTTTAGAACTTGAATTATTTTTTATTACCGAATTTTTGATAGTCATCTCAGTAGTTTTGCCGTAATTTGAATTGTAGATGAAGCTTCCGCCCTTTGATGATTTAAATCCGTTTACAGATGCTGTTTCTGAAATATTGTAATATTGACGTTCCCCGTTTTCATTAATTACTAATATTGAATTTTCTGTTGGATTATCTGTTTTTTCAAGAGTATATTTTCCTGCGTCATAGACATTTATATTATTATTTCCTTTTTCAAGTTGCAGCCCGCTAAATTCATTACCATTGATCGAATAACCGTTGCCATTTATGTTAACATTTGGTGTTTGTCCTAAATCCTGGGTTGCATTATAATCATTATCAAGACTGACATCTTTTGTAAAGTCTGTTCCGTAAGCACAATTGCCGAGTAGTAATAAAATAGATATAACTGCAGTTGTTTTGTACATTGTCATACTTCGCATACTTTAATTCCCTTTTTATTAGTTGTAATAAGTTAATTCCATTATTAAATCAATTTTAACATAGATAGCAGAACGTGTAATATTATTGAAATAACAGATAATTAAATAAAAACTGCGCTTGGCGCGATTCGAACGCGCGACCTATCCCTTAAAAGGGGAGTGCTCTACCTGCTGAGCTACAAGCGCAAATGTCTATTCATATTTCCTAGCTTCACGATTAGATTACCGTGTGAACTCATCTTATCAAGAACATATTTTATTGTCAACAGTTTTTTCTAAAAAAGACTCAAAATTTTTGAGCCTTTTTAAAATATTATGATTTAGTTTGATATTTCAGATATCTATATATTTCTTTGCGCATTCAAGCATTGAATTTATAAGTGCAGCATTGTTGTTTAAATTCATTCCATTTGTTTCCAGCACTTGTTTAATTCGTTCTTCCCAGATATTGTAGATATCATTTTTGTCTAATTCCAATATCTGTCCTATCATTGTAAGCTCTTTAAAATCTATTGGAATGGGGTATGCACCTCTTAGCATGTCAACAATTTCTACCCGTTTTTTTCTTGGAAACGCTTTTAAAAATGTGACAATATTTATTTTGCGTTCTTTCATAATGCTTTTTAAAAGTTCAAGGGTATCTTCTTGTAGTATCGGTTCTTGCGGAATTTTATATTCTTCAAATTCTTCAGGGACAATATCCATAACTGTTGCAATTCTTTCAAGGGTAGTGCTTCTTGTAGAAAATGGTATTGTTTCGTCAATCAAATTGTACACATAAGATAGTGTAACGCCGATCATTTCAGCAAAGTCTTTTTTGTGCAATGAATTTTTTTCCAAAAATTCAGCAACTTTTTGTGAACTTTTTTGTGCTTTAATTTCGTGTTTCATTTGTTTACCTCATTAGTTTCCCTTAATTTAGTTATTATTTATCTTTTTGTTAAGCTTACACTTGCTATACCATTATGGTAATATTTATTTACGTTAAAATACTAAGTA
>CABUAQ010000005.1 GCA_902489575.1 uncultured bacterium | reverse complement strand
TAATCGATTTTCTGGCAAAATTCATAGTAGTAGGTATAAATAAGAAAATTTATGAATTGTAAACAAAAATTAATAAAATAGAAGATAAAAAGCAATAATTTCTCGTAAATAAACTTTATAAAAGAGTAGGTAATGTGAAAATTATTGTGTAGTGTCGGAGGAAAATAATGACAATTAGTGTGAACAGTAAGAAAAAACAAGTGAAAAAATCGTTTGATGAATTATTAACTGACTTAAGAACAAGCAACTCGGAAAAAGTCAGATATAATGCAGCTCGTATTTTGGGCGAGATGGGTGATTCAAAAGCGGTTGAGCCGTTAATCGATGTTTTAAAACATGATAAAAACGGTTCTGTTAGATTGTATGCTGCAAGAGCTTTAGGCGAACTAGGGGACAGCGCTGCCACAACTCACTTGATTGAATCTTTACGTGAAGACCGTAACGTTGATGTTCGTGTTCGTGCAGCTCGTGCTTTAGGTCGTTTAGGCGGTGCGATTGTTGTTGAGCCGCTTGTTGAGTCTTTAAATGATGAAAACCCGCAGGTTTGTATTACTGCAACTGATGCTTTAATTGAAATTGGTGATGTTGCAACTGATGCTTTAATCGCTTCTTTAGATCACGAAAAAGTTAATGTTAGATGTGATGCTACAAGAGCATTAGGTGAAATCGGTAATAAAAAAGCTGTTGATAAGATTATCAATATGCTTTATGACGAATGGGTTAACGTAAGAATTTATGCAGTAACTTCATTGGGTAAATTAAATGATACAAAAGCTGTTCCTGCATTGATTGATGTTATGAGAAATCGTTCTGAAAACGAATTAGTTAGAGCTGGTGCGGCAGCAGCTTTAGGCGTTTTAAGAGACCAAAGAGCTCTTATGCCTTTAAGAGAATTGATTATGGAAGCTGAAGAATTAGGTGAACTTGAAGATACCGCTTTGAAATCATTTAAGAAAATTATGGCTGCAAACTGGCAATCAATTCCTGGGGCTACTCCTCAGAAAAAACCTGCTGGTACTTTTTAATTAGCTGATAGTTATTAAATTATAATAAAAAAGGACGGTTTTATTAGCCGTCTTTTTTATTTGCCTTGCCGGCTATTTACTTAATTGTAAAATAAGAATATAATTATTCTGATGGCAATTTTAGAAATTAGAAATTTAAATCTGGGTTTTCAATCTGATGATATTTTCAGACAGGCACTTTTTGATGTATCATTTTCTTTAGAACGGGGGAAAATGCTTTCTATAGTTGGCGAATCCGGCTGCGGTAAAACTATGAGTGCGATGAGTATATTAAAACTTATCCCAAAAACCGCCAGAATAACAGGCGGTGAAATTCTATTTAAAGGTGAAAATCTTTTAGCAAAATCTCATACTCAAATGCAGCATATAAGGGGGTCAAAAATCGCTTTAATACCGCAAGATCCTATGACATCACTTAATCCATTGTATACTGTTGGAAATCAGCTTTTAGAAATAATTAAAATCCACCAGAGAATAGATGGTGCTGAGGCGGAAAAAATGGCAATAGAAGCTTTTGATGCTGTGCAAATTCCTGCGGCTAAATCCAGATTAAAAAATTATCCTCATGAGTTTTCTGGGGGAATGAAGCAGCGCGCAATTATTGCTATGGCGCTTGCTTGTAATGCGGAAGTGCTTATTGCTGATGAACCTACTACGGCTCTGGATGTTACTATTCAGGCTCAGATTATGAATTTGTTACAAGAAATTAAGCAACATAATAATACTGCTATTTTACTTATTACGCACGATTTGGCACTAGTCAGGGAAAATGCGGATGATATTGCGGTTATGTATGCAGGGCGAATAGTTGAAAGTGCTTCTAATAGAGAGTTTTTTACGACTCCTGTACATCCTTATACAAAGGCTTTGTTAAATTCTTTGCCGTCAAATTGTAAGGACAAACTTGAAACAATTAAAGGTCAGCCGCCGGCATTATCACAAAAGATTGCCGGATGTAAATTTCATCCGCGTTGTGATTTTTGTATGGAGGTTTGTACTCATGAAGTGCCAAATTTGGATGAAGTTTTTAATAATCATTATTGTGCTTGTTTTTATAAAAGTTAATTTCTCTAATTTGTGGTAAAATATATGCAAATAGGAGGGAAATATGTCAAGAGCAATTATAATGGTAATTGATTCTATGGGTGTAGGTGCTATGCCGGACTGTCAGGATTTTAACGACACTCCGTTGTGTAATACATTAAAACATGTCTGTGAATTCAATAATGGATTGAAAGTTCCAAATCTTGAAAAAATGGGGCTTGGTAATATTCAGGATTTTATGGGCATAGCTAAAGTTGCAGCTCCTGCTGCCACTGTTGCTACTTTGGTTGAAAAATCAAAGGGTAAGGACACAACTACAGGGCACTGGGAGATTGCAGGTATAACATTAGATAGGGCATTTGCAACTTTTCCTGAAGGTTTTCCAAAAGAACTTATTGATAAATTTATCAAGGAAACAGGTTGCGGCGGAGTTTTGGCAAATTGTCCCGCAAGCGGAACTGCTATCATTGAAAAACTTAATGAAGAACATCATAAAACAAAATTTCCGATTGTGTATACGTCTGCTGATAGTGTTTTTCAAATTGCACTTGATACTGATTTAATTCCGCTTGAAACATTGTATAAATGGTGTGAGATTGCAAGGAAAATTTTAACAGAAGATGATTATTATGTTTCTCGTGTAATTGCAAGACCTTATAAAGTTATTGACGGAAAACCGACAAGAATTTCTAAAGACAGACGTGATTATTCAATTGAACCTGTAGCACCTACTGTGTTAAATGAAATTAAAGATGCTGGAGGAAAAGTTATAGGGATTGGTAAAATTGAAGATATATTTTCAAAATCAGGTATCACTCATGCAATTCATACAGGTTCAAATAAAGAGGGTTTAGAATTAACTCTGAAGGTTGTTAAAGAAGAATTACTGCTTGAAGATATTGCTTATATAAAAAATAAGGTTTATAATGATAAAGAACTTATTTTTACAAATCTTGTTGATACAGATATGTTATATGGACATAGAAATGATCCAAAAGGGTACGGGCAAGCAATTGAAGAAATTGACAGTTATCTTCCGGCTATTGTAGAGGCGATGAAAGAAGATGATTTGCTTGTAATAACAGCTGACCACGGATGTGATCCAACTGTTGAGGGAACCGATCATACTAGAGAAAAAGTCCCAATGCTTATGTATTCTAAAAAACTTTCTTCAAGTGGTAATTTGGGTGAACTTCAAGGTTTTGATACGATTGCAAATTATATTCGTGATTGGTTGTAATATATTTGTAGAAATTTTTTAATTTTTGTTATATAATTTTTATTGTGAAATGTGGTTCACACAAGTAAAATAAGGAGATCGTAAAATGACAGTAAAAGTTAATGATTCTTGTATCGGTTGCGGTGCTTGCGAATCAATTTGTGAAGCAGTATTCTCAGTTGATGGCGTTGCAGCAGTAAATGATGCTAATGTAGCAGATAACATGGATGCAGTTAAAGAAGCTGCTGATGCTTGCCCGGTTGGAGCAATCGAAGTAGAATAGTTTAACGTGCAGAGTTAAAAATTTAAAGGACCCGATTAAATTTTTAATCGGGTCCTTTATTGTTATATTTTTAAATTATTGGAATGAACAAGTAATTACCATATCTCTGTTATTATCTTTAGCTTCTTGGATTATGGCTTCTTCTGACAATTGTTCAATTCCGTTTTCTGTCATTGAGCCTATTAGTTTGCAATTCAAGCCTATAGATGAATTAGAAGGATTATTTACTTTTTCACTTAATTCATCAATTCTTTTATTTAAAAATTCCATTTGTGCTGTTAAGTCTTCAATATTTCCTGAGGTTGTTGTTTCGGTTTCATTTTGATTTGTTGTTTTGTTCTGTGCATTTTCGATTTCTGTTTTTGTTAGCATTCTGTTTGTTGTTGCATCTTTTGTATTGGAATAAATCGCTGCAACAACAAATACAAACATACATATTAGTACAATAGTTAAGACTTTAAATTTATTTAAATTTTCCATAACTTCTCCTCTGTTTTAAACCTGAGAGTATTTTATCATAAAATGTAATATAAGGGCTACTATTTTTCATAAATAAAAAAGACGGATTGTTTACAATCCGTCTTTTTTTCAGCTTGTTTAATGAAATTAAACAGATGCAACAGCAGTTGCTTGTTTAACAACAGCTTCCAAAGCTTCCAAAGCGTCAGCAGGAAGTTTATCAATACCAGCTTTTTCTGTTTCTCTAGATTTAACGAAGTTAATTCTATCGTTCATACGAGCAACAAATTGTTGAGCGTATTCTTTGTTAGAGAATGAAGCATCAAAGCCTTCGATATCCATAATTTCGATATCTGAGAAGTTTTCCCATCTATGGAAAGTTGCAGTACCTTCAACAATAGATTCAATGATACCTAATGTGTGTTTAGGTTGAACTTTTGTACCCATAAATTCACCTGTATTCAAGATGTAGCAATCAACACCTTCAGCTATCAATTCTTTGAATCTTTCGTAATCCATTGCAAGAGGGTAAACTCTGAATGGGTTAGCATAAGGTTCAACAACTAATGCGTTAGGGTCAACACCTGCAGCAAGTCTTTCTGCTGAAGTACGTTTAGTAGCTAAAGTTGCACCCATTGCAGCACCTAAAGAAGCTCCTGATAATTTTAACACAGGAGGGATTGTAGGGTCTTTCATCAACCAGAAGATAGCATTGATTGGCTGGTCGATTCTATCAACTCTGTTTGGTGACCATAATTTAGATTTAACTGCACGTCCGTTACCGTTTCTGATATCTTCAGTAACTGAAACAACTTTACCGTCAGCCAAAGCGATAGCACCGGCGTTTTGTTGAGTTAAGATATATTTGTTATCTTCACAACCGATTGGGTAATCTGCTGTTTTATCGAAATATGCAGGTTCCAATGCGATAGTATATTTGTCTTTCATATTGATAACGAATGCGTCATCGTGAAGAACTGTGATATTGTATTTGTTATTGTGTTTTGCGTGAGTAATTGTTGATTTACCTGAACCTGATAAACCGAATACTGCAACTTGGAAAGATTTGCCGCCGTCAAGGTTGTAACGTTTCATACCACCGTGGCAAGAAGCAAATCCGTTACGAGCTGCACAACCCCAAGCAAGAGTTAATGTACCTTTTTTGTGTTCACCGAAGTATCTCATACCAAGGATTGCTGCACAGTTGTGTTCAGGGTCAAAGAATGTTAAACCGTATGGGAAGTCCGGATGAGTCCAATCAGGATCTGAGTAAACAAAGATATCGCCTTCAGGTAATTCTTTTGATTCTGCGTACATATTAGCGTATTCTTCGTTAATGTATTGGAAGTTTAACATCCAAGAATACATAATGTTTTCAAATCCTTCAGGAATCATTAAGTGAGCTTTTACCATGTAGTCTTTGTCCAAACCAACAACAACTTCAGTTTTGTACATTAATTTGTCGCGAGAAGAATAAATAGCTTCACGGATAATAGGTAATAAATATTTCAAATCGCAATTAGGTTCGCCAACAATTTTTCTGGCTGCAGCGCAACGACCAACAACTGTGCCGTCGTTGAATAACAATTGGTTTGCACCTTGAGGTAAACCTAATTTTTCAGGTTTGTAAACAGGCATGCCTGTTAATTCAATTGTTCCTGAAGATGATTTAGCTAACTTGTAAGCTTCTGAAACAGACTTAACTTCTTCAACATTGTTGCCAAAGAATGGAGCTGTAATAGTAGCACGAGCAGCTGACATCAACTTTTTTAATTCTTCTGAATTAGTAAAGAATTCTTTTGTAGTCATAGTCTTTCTCCTTCTTTTCTACTAAAACTCATATATAAAGTGTACAAAATACATTTTACCTATATATATTCATGCTACACCAAATAAAAAAAGTAAACAAGTAGTATGTGTGCACTAAATTAATGCTTTTGAGGCAAGAAGAATTAAGATAATTCCACCCAAAATTTCAAGATATTTTGAAGGTATATGTTTTATTGTGTTACCGCTCCAAAAACCTGTTGTTGACATTAAAAAAGAGCAAAGACCTATAATTAAAACTGACAAAAACAGATTTGTACCTGTGAGTCTTATTGATGCACCTGCTACTAGGGCATCAATACTTGTTGCAAAACCAAGTCCTAATAGGCATTTTAAACCAATGCATTGGATTTGGTTTTCCTTTTTATTAAAGGCTTCAGTTATAAACTTTATTCCAAGTGCAAGAAATATCGCAAAGACTATCCATTTGTCAAATCTGGTAACATATGCATATATATAATTTGTTCCAATATAGCCGATTATGGGCATGCCGCCTTGAAACAATCCCATAATTACTGCAAGACTTAGCGAATTTTTAATTCGGTCAGATTTAAAAATTAAGCCTTGCGAAAAAGATGCAATCAGGCAATCGACACCAAGAGCAAGTCCCAATAATATCATATCAATTAAATTCAATTTCTACCTCAAATAATCTGTTCCAGGGGAAGGAATATGTAATATTAGCATTTGTGTCTAATGCATCAAATACTGTATTTTCAAAGTTTTGCATAGTTTCTGATAATTCTGCACTATCAGTTTTTTGTAAAATTTGTCTGACATTTGCTTGATATGCCCAATCATCCAAAAATCTGGTTATTTGGAGTTTTGTAAAACTGTTTATTTGATAATTTTTAGCCAAAAATTTTATTTTTGCAGCACAAATCAAACTTCCAAGAGTGTTTGCGGACGTGTTCCATGCAGAATATCCGTAAAAATATTTATCATCTATTTTATTTTTGAAAAATTCTTTTACAAAATTATTATCAGCACCGTTTGCAAACCTTACATCTGCAATCATGTAAGGTTTATTTTCTGCGGTGAATTGTTTTGAGTATCCTTCCGTATTTATTTTCATAACAATTTCACCTTGTTGATTTTTAAAATTATTTATGTATAAAATGATATCAGCTTTGTCTTTGGTTGAGATATTGCATCCGGATAATTCAATCTGTCCTAGAACGGATTTTTCTATCGAAATATCCTCGTAATTTGAAATTAGATTTTTGTGTTCAGGTTCTAAGAATACGGGACAAATTTTTACAGTACCTTTAATTGCCCGTGCAAGAAGGCTTAGAGGGATTTCATCAGCACCTGTTTTTGTGAATCCGCCCATATTTTCTAAAAACTTAGCTTCTTGAACATTAAATCCGTATTCCGCGCAATCATCTTTTGAGAAAATTAGAGTTTCAAAAATTCCTTGTTTCTGCCACTCAAGATAAATTTTATTTATTTCAAAATTTCTTTTTCTGGTGTTTAGGTAATCGTCAAGAATTTCTGTAGGGATTATGTTAGTTATGCAGCTTTCGCAGCCAAGTTTGTGGGTTTGGTAGGAATAGTCAAAAATCTTTTTGCCCCAGTGTGACCAGTATTCTTTTTCTTCTTCATTGTAATTATTATTGGAAATTCGCATAATGCTTGAGAAGGCGTATATACTGCATTTTTTATCTTCAAGAATTTCTTTTAATTTGTCTATTCTGTTTTTGATTTGTTCAAATGTTTCAGGACATCTTCGTGAAGGGATTAGTCCGCCATATGCGATTGTGTCAAGTGATAATATAATTGCATCAAGTTTAGGAAGGGATTTGAGCCATTCAAACAGTCCGTTGATATCAGAGCTTTTTGTTAAATCCCCGAGTAAATCACGTTCAGGTATAAAAAAATCAATATCAGAATCAATTTTGGCAATAATTTGTGGCAGCGTATAGCAAACCGGTCTGTTATCTATTGGTAAAAATGCTATCTTCATATAATAATTGTATGCTAAAATATAATTTAGGCAATGGAGTTAATATTATGGTATGCTGTAAAAATCCTCAAAAAATTCAAAACTTGTTTGAAGAGATTGCTGAATATTACGATAGGATGAATAATTTTATTTCGCTGGGTACACATTATTTTGTTAAATTTTTGGCAATAAAAGAGCTGGATATTCAACCAAGAACAATGGTTCTTGATTTATGCTGCGGAACGGGTGATTTTACAAAAATAATTTCAAAATGTTTTCCGAGAGCGAAGGTTATCGGGCTTGATTTTTCAAAAAACATGATCATGATTGCCAAACAGAAAAATCCAAAAGGAGTTTTCATGCAGGGGGATTGTACCGCATTACCGTTTGGACAGGAGGAATTTAATTATGTTACTATGGGGTTTGGATTGAGAAATATCCAAAATCGTGGTGCTGCATTGGCTGAGATATACAGGGTTCTTCAAAATGGCGGGAAATTTCTTCATCTTGATTTTGGGATGCATAATAAAATAAGTAAGGTTTTTGATTTGACTGTGTTGTTGTTTGTTAAAATTTTAAAAGTTGACGCTGAACATTATAATTACTTACTCTTATCAAAAAATGAATTTCCTCAGCCTGATGAACTTGTCAAAGAATTTGCATCTTACGGATTCAGATTTGTGAAAAGATGTGATTATTTATTTGGAATTATTTCAACACAGATTTTTGAAAAGTAATTTTAAATTACCCGAAATTTTCTGCCGCCGTGGACATAGTCTGATAATCCTTTAAATGTTACATCAAGAATGTAATCAACAGCTTCTTGAGTATTGTATGCTATATGAGGGGTGATGATTACGTTATCCATTTGAGAAAGCTGCTGTACTGTTTCAGATGTTTCTATGCACATTATTGAAGAACTGTTTTGTGAATTTGTATCATAAGGTTTGTTGTCGTTTGGGCAGGCAACAACATCAAGTGCTATTCCGTTAAATTTACCGGTTTTTGCTATGTCCAATAATGCCTCGGTATCAACAAGTTCACCTCTTGATACATTTACAAAATAAGAATTGTTTTTCATAAGTTCAAATTGTTTAGCTCCAAACATATGATAATTATCTTTCGTGTACGGAAGGTGGAGAGTCACTATATCTGCATTTTTTAATAGGGCATCGAGTTCTACATATTGAACTTCGTGGTTTGTTATTAAATCATTTTGCTGCCTGATATCGTAAGCAAGTATTCTCATGTCAAAGCATTTTGCAAATTTACATATACTTCTGCCTATTGTACCTGTTCCTACAACTCCCAGTGTAAGATGTTTTAATTCTCTGCCGCAAAAATTCTCAAACAGATAAGTTTTATTTGTTTGTGAAAGTATTGCAGGATAAATTCTTCTTACAAGCATTATTATTGTTGCAAATGCAAATTGTGCGACGGCTGAATGTCCGTATGATTCGACATTTATAAGTGCTATATTTTTGTTTATGCAGGAATTTAGATCTATGTGGTCGTATCCTGTTGAGCGCGTTGATATTACTCTAAGGTTTTTAAATTTTGATATTATGTCATTTGTAACTTTTGATGAGATGAAAACACTTATTATCATTGTTTGTTCAAAATCTTCTTCACTTAGCATGTTTATTGTTTCATCATTAAGACTTTCAGTAAAAAATTTTATATCATAGTTTTCAAACTTGTGTTGTTCGAAAAATTTCTTTTCAGATTCTCTGTAATCAAAAAACAACATTTTACACGACATAATATTCTCCTTTTTTATAAATTATTTTTTCTTAAACGGGAAAAGCTATTGCCGGATAGTATAAATTTTTCTATTTAGAAGATTAAACTAACAGTTAATGTTATGCAGCAGCAAAATAGTTATCTTATAAAAGAAAGGAGTTATATATGAACAATGATTTAATTGTCCGTGAGCCTGAACTGTATTTTGACAGTATTCATCAAGAATTGGATAATTTTTTGAGAGATACGTTTTTTACACATACTTTCGGACATCCATTGAATATGATAAAAAATGTTACACTGAGACCTGCAGTTGAGGTAATTCAAAACAAGGATAATTATAAAGTAAAAGTTCAACTTCCGGGAATTAAAAAAGATAATATAGAAGTGGAGTTGGATAATGATTTTATGACGATTACCGCACAAACTCATGAAGAAAATGAAGAAAAACAGGAAAATGGGCACAATAGACGATATCATACGTCAGAGTTCCGTTATGGGAAGTATCAACGGACAATTTCTTTTGATCAGCCTATAAAAATTGAAGATGCTGCTGCTGATTATAAAGATGGGGTTTTATCCGTAACAGTCCCGAAACAAAAAATAGAAACAAAAGAGCGTAAAAAATTAACTATTAACGCAAAATAATAATATAAATTTGTATCCCGCAACCGACTTCTTCCGTGAGTATACGGGCATGCAAATAAGCGGCTGGGATACATACGGCTGCCGGGTTGGTCAGCATGAATCACCCTTGTCTGATGATGTTGTATAACTCAGGACAATAACAGCCGATACCAAAAAGAGGCAGATTGAATTATAAAATCTGTCTCTTTTCCATGTTTATTGGTCTGTTTGGCATGCCTTGCCCGGCTATATTGAAAATAATTTACAAATCTTAATGAGTTTTAAAACAATGCGAAAGCATGTCATATCATGGTTTTAAAAGGGTCAAAGTTCTCAAAAGCATGTCAATACATGGTTTTACAAGAATTTAATGCCCGAGAGGCTGAATTGCAGGTGGTTAGCGGTCTGTGTTACAAAACTTCATAACAACATGTTATGACCTTGAAAAAATAATCTTATTTTCTATAATAAAAATATGAAGTCGGAAGACATTGATATAAACGGCTTTAGGGGAGATGGTCGATATATTTTGGATATCGATTTTATAGTTAAACAGGTAAGTGGAGATTTTATAAATTGTTTAGAAGTAGGGATATGGGAAGAGCAGTAGCTGTAAGGCGTTGGACTACTACAGCACTTGAGTGTTACAAAAGAGGCTGCAATTGCGAAGGATGCTTTTATAGAGATTTTTTTAGCGGTTCGTCTCAGAAATGTCAAATGAAAGCATCGGTTCTTGAATTAGTGAGAGTTATTGGCACTCCTGATGTTGAATTACCACAGTTTTTGGCTGACGAATAAGATTAACTCTTTAAAAATTATTCATTATGTGTTATACTGACATAGCAGCAGTTTAGAAATTGGAGGTCCCAGATGCACATTCATGTAAATGGAAGAAACATTGAAATCACAGATGCTATCAAAGCGTACGTAAAAGAAAAAATTGGTAAAGTAGCGACTCGTTATGACCAAATTCAAGCTATTGATGTTGTTTTGCATGTTATCAAAAATCCGGCTGTAAAAGAAAGCCATGTTGCAGAAGTTAATTGTAAGACAAGCGCAGGTTCTATTCACTGTGAAGAGACCGCTGAGTCAATGTACGCAAGTATTGATTTATTGGCTGACAAGTTAGCCAGACAAATTACTAAATTCAAAGATAAAAACGTGTCTTCTGACAAAACTTCTATTCGTACGGATATTAAAGAAGAAACTGACGGTGAAGAAGTTGAAGATGTGAAAGCTATCGAAGAATAATTGAATTTTATATTAAATCGATAATTAGACCGCCACATTCATGTGGCGGTTATTTTTTGGCTATTTGATTTTGCCAGAGAATGTTCACTCTTATCAGGTACAAATTGTGAGTGAAGAATTATGTTATATAAAGCTATTTTGTATGTGTGCTTTACTTTTTATTTTAAAGTTTTATTATATTGTATGACAGATTTGAGAGAGAGTGATATTATGTATAATCCGGCATCTTTACAGGCAGAAGAATTTATAAACCATGATGAAGTTTTGGCTTCTTTGGAGTATGCACAGAAAAATAAAAATAATGTTGAGCTTATTGATAAAATTTTAGAAAAGGCTCGTTCGGGCAGAGGCTTAAGCCATAGAGAAGCTGCGGTATTATTGGATTGTGATATTGAAGAGAAAAATCAAGAAATTTTTGCACTTGCAGAAAAAATTAAGCAGGATTATTACGGAAACAGGATTGTTCTTTTTGCCCCGCTGTATTTGTCTAATTATTGTATAAACGGTTGTGTATATTGTCCGTATCACGCTAAAAATAAGCATATTCCAAGAAAGAAGATGACTCAGGAGGAAATTAGGGAAGAAGTTATTGCCCTTCAAGATATGGGGCATAAACGTCTTGCGATTGAAACAGGCGAAGATCCTGTTAATAATCCGATTGAGTACGTTTTGGAATCATTAAAAACAATTTATTCAATTCATCATAAAAATGGTGCAATAAGGAGAGCTAATGTTAATATTGCAGCAACAACAGTTGAAAATTATAGAAAATTGAAGGAAGCAGGCATTGGAACTTATATTCTTTTTCAGGAAACTTATAATAAAGAAACATATGAAAAGCTTCATCCGACAGGTCCTAAGCATAATTATAAATATCATACAGAGGCTATGGACAGGGCAATGCAGGGCGGAATTGATGATGTTGGTTTGGGTGTTTTGTTTGGACTTGAATTGTACAGATATGAATTTAGTGCGCTTTTGATGCATGCTGAGCATCTGGAAGCTGTTTTTGGTGTTGGGCCTCATACTATTTCTGTTCCACGTATAAGACGTGCTGATGACATTGATCCTGATACTTTTGATAATGGCATTGATGATGATACTTTTGCAAAACTTGTTGCCTGTATAAGAATTGCTGTGCCGTATACCGGAATGATTATTTCAACACGCGAATCTCAAAAATGCAGAGAAAGAGTTTTAAAGCTGGGAGTATCTCAGATTAGCGGCGGATCTAAAACCAGTGTAGGCGGATATGCCCATCCCGAAAATGTTCGGGAAGAAGATACTGCGCAATTTGATGTTTCTGACAGAAGAACGTTGGATGAGATTATTAAATGGTTAATAGAACTTGGATATGTTCCAAGCTTTTGTACTGCTTGTTATCGTGAAGGCAGGGTGGGTGATAGATTTATGGCAATTTGTAAAGAACAACAAATACATAATTTTTGTCATCCGAATGCTATTATGACTTTAAAGGAGTATTTGGAAGATTATGCTTCCGACGAAACTAAAAAAGTTGGGGAAAATCTTATTAAAGAAGAATTAGCTAAGTTTGCTGATAAAAAATTTGAATGTATGGTTGAACATAATCTAGAATGTATTGAACAAGGTCAAAGAGACTTTAGATTTTAGGTTATTTCTTGTGCAGTATGAAGATATTTAAAAAAAAGGCAGCGATAAGCTGCCTGTACTTTATCTAAACTATCTCTCTTCTCATACCAAAATTCTATTGTAAAGATGTTCTCCACAATGAATCGTTAAACTTGCTTTGTTGGGTAGTTGTATCAGCTGATAGTGTTACGTTACTCGGAGCAAATACAAATACCAAATCCCCAACTTTCTTAGGGTTTCCGTTAAGTGCTTGCGATGCTCCGCAAACAAAATCAATTGTTCTTTGAGATTGTTCTTTATCAAGCAAATGCAAATTTAGCATAACGATTTTTCTGTCTTTTAAGTGTTGAACGATTGTGGCAGCATCGTCAAATGAACGAGGTTCAACAACTACAACTTCACTACCGCCTCTGTTTATACTAGGGTGATTAAGAACTTTTGTTTCATTATGTTTTTCAACTGTTGGTGCATAAGATGGGGCAATTTCTCTTAAAGCACTTCCTTCTTCAACATATTCATAATCATCATCATATTCATCAGAATCATTCATATCTACAAATGGATTTTCTCCGCGGAATCCATCCATTACGAAATCTACAACTTTTCTGAAACTATCTGTTATTGCTGCCACCGATTTTTCCTCCGTTTATTATTCAAATAATTTTCTACCTACCCTTAACATTGTCGAACCTTTTTGAGCCGCGATTTTGTAATCCTGACTCATACCCATTGAAATCTCTTGTAGTTTACAATTAAACTCTTTTTCTAACTCATCTTTTATTTCAACAATCTCTGCAAACAAATTCCCAATTGTTTGTTCATCAGCTCCAAGCGGTGCCATGTTCATAACACCTGCAATTTCTATCCCATCAAGCTTTTTCAATTGTTCAAAATTGTCGAATACTTCTTTTTTAGAAAAACCGAATTTTTGTTTTTCATTTGCGTTATTGATTTGTATAAGTATTTTTTGAACCTTTCCGATTTCTTTTGCGTGTTCGGAAATACTTTGAGCAAGTTTTAAGGAGTCTGCGGAGTGGATATATTCAAATACTTTAACGGCATGTTTTACTTTGTTAGTTTGTAAGTGACCGATAAAGTGGAAAGTTGAATTTTCTCTCACTTCCTGCGGTAAACTGTTAATTTTTTCGGCAGCTTCAAGAACCCTTGATTCTCCGAAATCTCTGAGCCCCGCATCATATGCTGCAATTATTGCATTTTTGTCAAAATACTTTGTAACTGCAATTATTCTGGGTTTACAAGGTGCGACTTCTTCTTGTATTTGTAAAAGATTTCGCCTAACTGTTTCAAACATCATTCACCTCTACAAGAAATCTGCTCATATACGAGCATGATTTAATTGTACTCTATCTTTGTGGCATGTCCAAAATATTTATTTCTATTAAATTTTACAAAATATCAACACGGCTGAAATCATGTCTGTGACATGGTTTCAGCCGTAAACACGTTTTACAGTTTGTGTTTACATAACTTAACAATAATTATTTTAAAGGGTTGAAAAGAGCGAATTTTAGTGAAGAGCATGCCAATATCTATGTTTTTTTATATAACCCGTTAAGACGATTTTTTGTTTACAAAAAGTTACCTCTTTTGAATTGTTGTTTGTTGAAAAAATTTGTCAGATTCTGCTTAAAATTCTGTTATACTGTTCTGTCCTTGAATACCCCAGCATAATCCCAAGTATGAAATCTTCGTATGGGGTTAGTCTTTCCAGCTGTTCACTTGAAAATTTTGATAAAATTTTAAGGCAGTTCGGGTCACCAAAAAAGATGTTTACTTTATCATTTGAAGGGCTTGTCAGAATATATCTGGTGTTTAATTTCTCTAAAAATTCTGTAAATTGCGGCTGGTCTTCTTTTGAACAGGTATGAATTGACAAATCCCTCATCCCTTTTTTGTATTCGTAAATCAAATTTTTAAATAATTCCATAAACCCTCTTTCTTTCTTCCTTTACATGTTTAAGACGAATTTGTTATCAAAAGGTTTCTTTGTGTTAATATATTCTGTACAAAGGATAGATATTTATGAATTTACATAACAATTTTGTATTAGCATTTTGCCTCACAATGCTGGCCGGATTGACAACTGCAATTGGCGGGGCTGTGGCTTTTATTACAAAAAAGGATAATTTAAAAACTTTATCGGTAGGACTCGGATTTTCTGCGGGGGTTATGATTTTTATTTCGCTTGTTGATATTATTCCAAGTTCTGAAAATCTTTTGAAGGCTAATTTCCCGCATATGTATCAATGGATGGTTTTTGGAGGATTTGTACTAGGGTTGATTGTTTCAATTTTGATTGATTATTTTCTCCCTGATCACGTTGATACGGAGGAATTATTGCATCCGGATGATCCAAAGGCGTCTTCACATAGTTTTTATAAGTTGAAGCGTGCAGGGTTTTTAACTGCTATTGCGATATGTGTTCATAATTTCCCGGAAGGAATGGCAACTTTTTTAACTACTACTCAGGATGTTACTTTGGGTTTATCTGTTGCATTTGCAATTGCAATACATAATATTCCGGAAGGTATTGCCGTTGCGCTTCCTATATACCACGTTACCGGTAAAAAACGTTATGCAATGCTTTATGCAGCTTTATCAGGAATAACAGAACCTATTGGTGCACTTGTCGGTATGCTTATTTTCGGACTTTTTGTTCCGCAAATTTTAGTTGGTGTTCTTATGGCAGCTGTTGCGGGGATTATGACTTATATTTCATTTGATACCTTGCTTCCTCTTGCAAAAGAATACGGTAACTGGCATTTGTCTATTGTTGGCATAATTTCGGGTATCTTATTTATTTGGCTGAGTTTGATTTTGTTAGGTTAGATTTGGTAACAATACTTTAAAAACCCTTTGCAAAATGTTATTTTTGTTGTATGTTAGGGCTACATGCAGAAATATAAATACAAAAGGAGAATTGTAAAATGCAAGTTATATTGAAAAAGGAAGTACAAAACTTAGGTGAAGTCGGTGATATAGTTAATGTAAAAGACGGTTATGCAAGAAACTTCTTGCTCCCTCAAGGGGCAGCTGAGGTTGCTACAGTTGGTGCTTTAGAAAACAGAGAAAAAAATATAGCAAGAATTAAGGCTAAACAAGAAAAATTGCACCAGGAAGCATTGGCTAAAGCTGAAGCTATTGAAAAATTTGGTAAATTGGAATTATCTGCTAAAGCGGGTGAATCAGGTAAATTGTTTGGTACAATTACTACTAAAAAATTGGCTGAAGAATTACAAGCTCAAGCAGGTATTGAAGTTGACAGAAAATCAGTATCATTAAATGCTCCAATTAACAAGATTGGTGAATACAAAATGTTAATTAAATTGACTTCTAAAGTTAAGTCAGAATTAACCATTGTAGTTACAGCTTCAGAAGTTCTTAAAGAATCTATTGAAGAAGAAGTTGTTGAAGAATCAGCTGAGTAGTTTACATAATTAAGGGGTGTGGATGAATCAGGGTTCAAAATTAAGACTGGAAGCTCTTGCTATAGGTTCATTACCTCACAATGATGTAAAAACGGCTATGAAGCTTGTGGAAAAGGATTTTCGCGATATCCCGTTTTTCCCGCAGCTTGCAAATGTTAACAGAAACGAAGACATGATTTTCCAATTTTTGGAAGGAATGCCTTCGTTTTTGCCTTCCAAGGCCGATAATTTTTCTATTGATATGGAAAGTGAAGAATTTTTTTCTTCTTTAGAAGAGCTTTTTCTTGATTTTGATGAAATTATTGCTAATCCGAATTTGGAAAAACTTGAAAAATACGGGATAAGTAAAGATTTCTCGTCAACATTTCCGTTTTTTGAACAGATTATTTCAAATAGTAAACCAGCGTATGCGAAAGGGCAAATTATCGGACCTTTTACACTTTCAGCTATGCTTGTTGATAATAATGGTCGGTATGTTTTGTATGATGAAACTTTGCGGGAAGTTATCGTTAAACTTTTATGTTTGAAAGCTTTATGGCAGATTAAACGGATAAAGGCTGCAAATAATGAAACTGTACCGATTATTTTTATGGATGAGCCGTCTGTATCACAGCTTGGAACTTCTGCATATTTAACGATTTCCGAGGGAGAAGTCGTGGATATGCTGAAAGAAATTTGTAATGTTATTAAAAGTAACGGAGGAATTTGTGCGGTTCATTGCTGCGGCAAATGTGATTGGAATATTCCTATAAGAGCGGGCGTTGATATAATAAATTTTGATGCTTTTGCTTTTTCTCCGCATTTGGCTATATACAATAAAGAAATTGAAAAGTTTCTTCTTACTGGCGGTAAGATTGCCTGGGGAATTGTTCCAACTTTGGACAGTGCGGCTTTGGAAAAGTTGACGCTGAATGGTTTGGTGAAAATTTTTGAAAATTCTGTAAAATATTTGACTAATAAAGGAATTGATGAGAAACTTATTATAGATAATTCGTTAATAACATCGTCTTGTGGAGCGGGTTCTTTGAGTATTGAACTAGCTGATCATGCAATGGATTTGGTTTTTGAATTGTCGAATGAATTGAAAATGAGGTTTTAAATTTTGACTGTTAAACTTGCTATCACAGGTAAAAGCGGAAGTGGTAAAACTACACTGGTTAAAGCATTTATGCATATTTTTAAGGAAATGTTCCCTGATAAATCCATATTGCTTTTTGATAATGATTTATCAAGTGAATTAGGGCACAGTTTCGGGCTTGATATTCGTAATACCATATATGGTATCAGAAGCGGGAAACATGAATATAAAACCGGAATTCCTGAAGATATGACAAAACAGGAATTTATTGAGTGGGCAATGGAGGATATTCTTGTTCCTCTGGATGACAATGTTGATATTATTGTTTCGTGGTTTGTAGGTTCAAAAGACTGCAGGTGTCCTGTTACAAAATTGATTAATGATGCTGTTAATAAACTGATTAGCCGTTATGATATTGTAATTTTTGACTGTGAATTTGATTTGAAATACTTGAATCAGCTTGTTGATACCGAGATTGATGCTACAATTATAGTTGCAAATCCGAGCGAAGAATCTGCACATTTGGCTAATCGTATTGAAGAATTTAGCTCCAAATATGCAGCAGGTAACCAGCTGGGTGTTGTCATAAATAAGGTGGATAATAACGATTTGGCAGCAGTATATGAACTTTTAAGCAGGTATAATCTTGATGTGTTGGGAGTTATACCTTATGATAGTGAATTGAAGCAGCATTCTATCTCAAGAGATTCAAAAGCTATTCAAGATGCTATCAAGGCATTTTATTTCAGGTTAAATCTTCCACAGATCAAACAGTAAGGGGCAGGATGGCAGTAATATTAGATGGTAAAAAGTTAAGAGAGAAATTGTTGACAGAATTGAAGTTAAATATCGATAAACTTCAAATAAAGCCTACACTGGTTGTTATTTTGGTCGGGGAAAATCCTGCAAGTAAAATTTACGTAAATAATAAGAAAAAAACAGCAGAAAAGCTTGGGATAAATTCCTTAGTTATAAATTATCCTGAAGATGTTTCTGAAACTGAGCTTCTTGCAAAAATTGAAGAGCTTAATCGTGATAAATACATAACTGCGATTTTAGTTCAGCTTCCTTTGCCTGAGCATATTTCAAAGGAAAATGTAATAAACGCAATTTCTCCTAAAAAAGATGTGGACGGTTTTACTCCTTATAATGTCGGCAGGCTTTTTTCAGGAGAAGAACCGCTTGTATATCCGTGTACTCCTAAAGGTGTGTTATTGTTGTTAGATGAATATAATATTGACTTAGACGGTTGTCATGCTGTTGTTGTCGGACGTTCCGGAATTGTCGGACGACCAATGGCACAAATGCTTTTAAATAGAAATGCAACGGTTACCGTGTGTCATAGTCATAGCAAAAATTTTGAACAAATAATAAAAACTGCTGATGTTGTTGTGTCAGCAGTGGGGAAAAATATTATAGAAGGGAAAATGTTAAAACCAGGTTGTGTGGTAGTTGATGTGGGAATTTTCAAAGATGAAAACGGGAAGACCCGCGGAGACGTGGACTTTGAAAGCGCATCCCAGGTGGCATCATACATCTCACCTGTTCCAGGCGGTGTTGGACCGATGACTATTGCTTCACTAATGATTAACACCGTGGAACTGTTTGAAAAAAATCCATAATTACTTACTATGAACTGATTAAGTTTAATGTACAACTTGATTTGATATTGTTGTTTACAAGTGTCTTTAATCCGGAAATTTCATTTTCAATTGCTGTTAATTGTGAATCAATAGAATCTTTTTCAGTTTCTAATTGATCACTTAAATCTTCATAGTAAATGTAGGTTGCATCTGTTGTGCAATCTCCTTCAGTTGATGCGTATTCTCTTTCAACGGCGGTCATCTGTGAGGTTGCGTATTGAATTTGGTTTTGAATTGATAAATACTGAAATTGTAAAAAGTTTTTTTGTAAAGTCAATAAACTCTTTTGACTTGCCAGTGCTAAAAATGCCATATCTCGTCTCCTTATTTTATAAAATTCTCTCACTTATATAAAGTATTTTTTTATTTCCTGTTTTCAGAAAGTACTTTATTTGTAACATTTATTTACATATCTTATAAAAACACTCTTTTCGCGTAGTTTGCAAGAAAGTTTATGTAAAAAAATATATAAATAACTTGCCTTGGATGTGATATTCAGGTATTATGATTGTAATATGGGGGGACTCGGGTAAGAATGCCGAAATTAGCAAGAACATATGATAGCAGAGTATATTCTGAATATCGTATTTCGACTGACTATTCTCAGAAAGTTAACTATAATAATACCCATTTTCAGTATGAACACTCGGTTCATACAAAAGAATTGCGTAATGCGAACAGACCTAAGGTTAGAAAACATAAGAAAAAAAGTCTGTTTCAATTTGTTGTATCTTGTTCATTTCTTTTGTTTTTAATATTTAGTGTTTTACCATTTTCATTTAATAAAATCACAAAGGCAATGTTTGTTCCTGCTCCTTATAAATCAATAAAAACTGACATGCATAGTTTGAGTTTTCCTTCAAGCAGTTATTTATCAAACAACTGGTTTTTGGGAGAGCGTTCTTTTGATTATTCCGGAACCGGTAAAAAAGCTCAGATGCAGATGTTAAAAGAGAATGTTAATATGCCGGTTTTACATAGTGAATTAACTGAACTTTCCAATGCGTTTCCAACAATTGAGCCTGCAGTTTTTGTCTGGGATTACGAAACTCAGAATTATGTTGACTTAAATGCCTCAAAAGTTTTTCCTACAGCGAGTATTATAAAAATTCCTGTATTAATTGATGTGTTTAAATCGATTGAAGCCGGACAGTTCTCTCTGGATGATAAGATGCCGTTGACAGAATACTATAGGACAGAAGGTTCCGGAAGTTTACAATTTAAGGCAAGGGATTCGGAGTATACGATTGATGAGCTGGCAAGGCGTATGATTACAGAATCTGATAATTCTGCGACAAATATGCTTATGGCAAAAGTAGGGTCAATGACAGATGTTAATCAAGCTATTAGAGATTGGGGATTGAAGCATACCAGGGTTCATACGTGGCTTCCGGACTTAACCGGGACTAATCGTACTACCGCAAGAGATATGGCGACTATGCTTTATAATATTGATGAAAATAGTTCATTTTTGTCTGAAAAATCACGGACGAAGATCTTTAGTTATATGGGTAACGTTCATAATAATCGTTTGATAGCAGCAGGTTTAGGTGAGGGTGCTGTATTTCTGCATAAAACCGGAGATATTGGTAAAATGCTTGGTGATGCAGGAATTGTAATTGCGCCTAACGGTAAAAAATATATTGTTGTGATTTTGGCGAATCGTCCCCACAACTCTGTTTCCGGAAAAGATTTTATTGTGAAAGCCTCTGAAATTATTTATAACTACATGGTGAGATAATGTTAAAGGAATTTCTGGATACAAATCATTGTTTTAAATTGGTCTGCGGTGCAGGTAATGAAGATGTTGAAGAAATTAAACGACTTGTTTATGTGTATGCTTTAGCAGGGTGCAGATTTTTTGATCTTTCTGCGAATGCAGATGTTATTGCTGCTGCGCGTGAGGCTCTGGATTTAGCAAGAGTATATGATGCGTATCTATGCGTAAGTGTAGGGATAAAAAATGATCCGCATGTTAATAAAGCTGTTATTGATTACGAAAGGTGTGTAAATTGCGGTTCTTGTGAAGAGGTTTGTCTTGAGGGTGCAATCCAGTATGCTAAAGTAAAAAAAGAAAAGTGTATCGGCTGTGGCAGGTGTTGGAGAGTATGTTCAAGGGCTGCAATTTCTTATATTTCCGAGGAGAAAAATCTTGATGAAGTTCTTCCTGCTATTGTTGCTAGTGGTATTGACTGTATTGAACTTCATGCAATGGGGACTGATGAGAATGAGGTTTTTTCTAAATGGAAGTATATAAATGAAAATTATGAGGGAATCTTAAGTATTTGTACAAGCCGGGGAAACCTGAGCGATGAAGCTTTGGTTCTAAGAATTAAGGAAATGATAAAAGGCAGAGAACCTTATACAACAATTGTTCAAGCAGACGGATTTCCTATGAGCGGCGGTGATGATAATTACAAATCAACCTTACAGGCAGTTGCAACTGCAGAAATTGTTCATAATGAAAAATTACCGGTGTATTTACTGCTTTCTGGTGGTACGAATGCTAAGACAACTGAGCTTGCCAGAATGTGTGAGATTTCATATTGTGGAGTTGCTGTTGGTTCTTATGCGAGAAAAATTGTCAAAAGATATGTGGATAGACCGGATTTCTGGACTAGTCCGCATGTTTTGCATGGCGCATTGGAGATTGTAAAGCCGCTTGTGGATTCGGTTATTATGTGATGTTAGTTGGAAATTCAGGATTTTTATGGAAGTTTTTTACTTAAAAAAAGAAGAATTTTTAAATTCTATTAATATAAAGAGTTTGGAAGAATTTTCTGATGGTCGTGCTTATTCGTCGGAGGTTAAATACGAACAGCATTTATGTGGTTTATTTCTAACAAAATTTATTGCTAAGAATGTTTACGGGCTTAAAAATACCGATATAGTTTTAAGGGGGGCAAAACCTGTTTTTGCTTCTAACAAAATGAATTTTAGTATTTCGCATTCAAATAATATTGTGCTTGTCGCGTTCAATAATTTTAATATTGGTGCAGACGTAGAATTTATGCGTAGAAGAGATTATAAGGATATTTTGCAAAGATACACTGATACTCCTGAGGATCCCACAAGAGAAGAATTTTATCGTTTTTGGACACTGCATGAAGCACAAATTAAACTCGATAATGAACCTCGAGCATTGTTTTCCGCAATTTTGGAAAAGGATTATATGTTTACCTGCGTATCCGATAATGTTCTTGTTACAAATTCTCACGTTAAGAAATTAATGTTAAGCGGGGATGGTATTGATTTGGTAAGTGAGCATAAAAGCCCAAAACAAATTCAACTTAAAGTTCTTGTTGCATAAGTTTTATATTTTTGGGATATTAGAAATAAGTATATTAAGTAAGGGGAGATATCAAAATGGACATAAAAGCCGTAATTCTTGCAGCCGGTAAAGGTACAAGGATGAAATCAGAAACAAAACCAAAAGTTTTGCATGAAATTATGGGAAAAACTTTACTTGGATATGTTTTGGATAATGTGAAGAATTTTGCATCAGAAGAATTTGTAATTGTAGGTCATCATGCAGATGAGGTTGAAAATTTTGTAAAGAATAATTATGAGAATGCTGAAACCGTTCTTCAATCACCTCAACTGGGAACAGGTCATGCTGTTTCTATGGTATGCCCGCAGCTGGAAAGTTATGAAGGACTTGTACTTATTCTATGTGGTGATACTCCGCTAGTTAGAGAAGAAACTTTGAAAAAGTTTGTCCGGTTTCACAAATCTCAAAATTCTGATTTAACAGTGATGAGTACTATTTTTGAAAATCCTGCAAATTACGGCAGAATTATTCGTGAGGAAGATAATTCGTTGAAATGTATTGTTGAAGAAAAAGATGCAACCCTTGAACAAAAAGCTGTAAAAGAAGTTAATGCAGGAATTTATTGTTTGAATTGGGGCAAGGTTAAGTCTGCATTTTCTCAATTAAAAAGTAACAATGCTCAGGGTGAATATTATTTGACTGATATAATTGCCTGGGGAAAAGAGCAGAAATTGAATGTAAACGCTTTCATTTTAGATGATAGCGATGAAATCTATGGTATTAATTCCAGATTAAATTTGGCACAGGCTGCAAAGATGATGAATTATAGAAACCTTGAAAAATATATGGAAAACGGTGTAACTATTGTAGATCCTGATTCTACATGGATTAGTGAGGATACAAAAATTGGTCAGGATACTGTTATTTTACCTGCCACTTATATTGAAGGTAAAAATATTATAGGTAAGAATTGTAAAATCGGGCCTTGCGCGCATTTAAGGGGCGGGGTTGAAATTTGTGATAATGTTAAAGTCGGTAATTTTGTAGAAGTGAAAAAGGCCAAAATTTCATCAAATACAAACGTTGGTCATCTTTCTTATATTGGTGATGCTGAACTCGGACAAAGGGTTAACATCGGTGCAGGAACAATTACGGCAAATTATAACCCTTTGACAAAAGGTAAAGCAAAAACTATTTTGGAAGATGATGTTAAAATAGGTTCAAATTCTGTTTTAGTTGCTCCTATAACAATTAATGAGGGGGCAAATGTCGGAGCAGGCGGTATTATAACAAAGGATATTCCGTCGTGGTCGCTTGGTATAACCCGTTCGCCTTTAAAGATTCTTGAAAGTTGGGTGAAGAAACAACTAGAAAAGTAAATTTTTGTAACAAATACCTGATTATATCTGTTTTTGTGGCAAAAAATAAAATCAGGGACGTTCTTATCAAAGAACATATTTAGAATATATAGGAGAAAAACATGTTTAGTGTTCAGAATTATCGTTTAACAACTCCTCAAAGAGTTACATTTAAATCTGGCGAAAATGCAAATTCAGAACGTAGGGAAAACGACGGTGCTGTTTATCCATACAAAACCAAAGCCGGTTTGAAAACTGGTGCCTGGTATTCAGGTATTGGTGCTGTTTTAAGTTTACTCTTAGGCTCAGGTACAAATATGATAGCAAAATTTAGTAAAAATGCTGCAAAAGAATTTAAAGAGGATGTAAAATTTTCACAACAATTGGAGCAAAATGCAAAAGAGTTGAAAGGTTTAACAAATAAGATGTGGATTACTCTTCCTATAAGTATTTTAACATCTCTTGCCTGCGGTATGCTTGTTGATAGTGCTATCAATAAAAAACAGGCAGAATTTGCTGATAAATTTAATAAAGAAGGCAGAACAGCAGCGTTAAATGATGAAGATCGTGCTGAAATTACTAAAAAGGATAATGTATATCTAACAACCAATATCGGTAAAAAACTTGGACCAATACTTGGCGCAGTTGTATTACCGACTTTAAGTCTTGTAAATAATGCAATTATTAAAGTAAAATCTCCATCATTCCGTGTTGGTAATGTGATTGGTGGTGCAATTGGCGGTTTGATTTTAGGGGCTATTACAGATAAAGTAGCAAATAAGGGTGCCGCAAAGTATGCAGATAAACAAGCTGCAGTTGCTGCGCAAATTCAAACTCAAAATATAGAAGAATAAGTTTTGTTAATATACAATAAAAGGCGGTTCATTATATGAACCGCCTTTTATGTGCTAATATGCAGGGCTGGTTAAAATTAAAAAGGCGTGCTATTTACAGGAAGTAAGGCAGAGGATTTGTTTATTACTAAAAAATGTGCGCCGAAGTAATTTTGCGACGCACAACTTATTTATGAATATTTCAAAATCACGGTTTCTTTTTGAATTTATTTCCAATCCAAATAAAAGGTTTTTTGAGATAATTTAAAGTTGTTGTTCCAAAATTCTTAACATGTGTTTTTAGTTTTGCCATATCAGGCATTTTAATATTTTTTGGCATGTTAATTTTACCTTTAGAAACAAGACGTGCCAGAATTCCACCTCCGACAAGTGCGGTTGTGATGGCTGCAAATGTCCATTTCTTCCATGAAGGGTTTTTTACAACATTTGAATTAGTATATTCATCGGTTTTAGGGTTGCCTTGGAGTTTTGTCCCCGGGGGCAAAAGTGCCGGCATAGTATTAAAGTCCGGATTGCCAACAAATCTTGCCGGCTGCCCCAAAATATCTGAGGCTGCATCATAATCCAGTACGCCGCCTGCGGCACATGCATCTAATGCTGCTATCCAATTTGAAGACATAAAAACATTTCCTTTATATTTAACCTACATATATATAAAGTATTTTTGTCTTCAAAAATTGCTTATTTAGTATGTAATTATACACTTCTTATTTCTAAAATCATCAGTAGCTCTGAATGTATAATTATCATTATCATTCGCACAATGTGTTATGTAATGATTGTCATCTTTTGTGGCTATTGTACAGAAATTTATTCCATATGTGCATTTATAAGTTTTAATGCGAACAGGTACATATTTACAATTTTTCCCCACTATTATTCTATTTATTACATCAGAAGTTAAAAATTTACAATCACTGCTTTGTCCGTTTACTTTGTCATTATATACTGTGCAGGTGTGATCTCGACCGCTGTAATAATAATTACAAGAATATTTTCCATATTGCGCGCCTTCAGCATTTGCAATTTGAACCAGTATTAGTGTAAAAATAAATGCTAATAGTACTTTTTTCATTGTTCCTCCACGTTATTTTTCCTCACAAGAGCTTGAATAATGCAACATTAATTTATCATAAGAACTCATTGATTCAGTAGAAAAAGTACAATGTTGGCTTCCGTCAGGCATTTTTTTGCATGCATTACCGTTATCGTGTTTTAGATAAGCTGCATGTAAAGCTTTGCGTTGTTCTGTTGTAAATCTGCAAGTTTGTATAATTTTTTCTTTTTTACCCTGTTCAATCATTTGAGCTTGTGTAGGAATATCAGATTCTTTAATTTTATCTCCGCCAACGGCCTTGATAAAACCTATAAAACCATTGTACACTTGCAGGTCTGCAAAATTTGTATAGCTTAAATGTTCAACTTCGCATTTGCCGTCAGGAAGAATGCCTTTGATTATATATTCATCAACGGTTGTCCCATTGGTTTTTATGGTACTTTTTGTGCAGTTACGCAGGTTATTCATGTAATCTGCCGGCGGTTCGACGCCTATAATAAAGGCTTTGCTGTATAAACCAATGAAAATAATACCTATTGTACTTAATGCTGTTATTATTTTTTTCATATATAAAGCTCCTTAGCCCGCATTATATCATTTTGTGTTAAGTCTTGTCAAATTGAGCAGATGTTATATTGTTTTTGTGCTAAAATTTATTCATATAAAGGATTTTGAGAGGAATAAAAACGAATGGATAAATATTATTTAACAACAGCTATTGATTATGTTAATGGTGCACCTCATATTGGACACGCTTATGAAAAGATTCTTACAGATATTATTGCAAGGCATTATTCACAGCGAACTGATAATATGTTTTTCCTCACAGGAACCGATGAACATGGGATTAAAATCCAAAAAACATCGGCTGCTCAAGGTAAAACTCCACAACAGCTTTGTGATGAAAATGCTCAAAAGTTCAAAAACGCTTGGAAAGCGTTGGATGTTGATTATAATAGATTTTTAAGGACAACTGATGAAGATCATGAAAAAACTGTTCAAAGAATTTTTAAAAAACTCGTTGAGCAAGGTGATATTTATAAGCATGAATATGAGGGTTTATACTGCTCTGGTTGTGAATGTTTTTTAAACCCAAAAGATTTGACCGAAGACGGACTTTGTCCTGATCACCTGAAAAAACCTGAGGTTGTTAAAGAAGAAAATTATTTTTTTAAACTTACAAAATATAAGGATGCAATAATTAAGCATATCAAAGAAAATCCGGAATTTATTGTTCCAAGTTTCAGAGCAAACGAGGTTTTAAACCAATTGGAAGATATACAGGATATTTCCGTATCAAGAAGTAAAGAAAATGTCGGATGGGGAATTGATGTTTTGGATGATCCTGAACAGTCAATTTATGTATGGATTGATGCGCTTTCAAATTATATAACCGCAATTGGTTATGATACTGAAACCCCGTCTGAATTGTTTAAGACTCTTTGGCCGGTGGATGTTCATGTTATCGGGAAAGATATTTTGAAATTTCACAGTATTTATTGGCCTGCCATTTTGCTGGCTTTGGATTTACCGCTGCCTAAACATATTTTTGCTCACGGCTGGATTACTATTGATGAAACAAAAATGTCAAAATCTTTAGGTAATGTTGTTTCCCCGACATCTGTTTTAGAAAACTTTGAATTACAAACACCTGATGCGTTTAGATACTATATGGCAACTTCTGCACCTTGCGGGCGTGATGGTAATTATTCCGATCAGGATTTCAAAGAGAAAGTTAATGCACACCTTGCAAACAGTATGGGGAACTTATTAAACAGGACTCTTTCAATGCTTGTGAAGTATTTCGATGGAGAAGTTAAGGAAGAATTTTTGATAGGACGCTCTAATAAAGCGGAAAACCTTTTAAGAACAGCTTTGGGAACTATAAAAATTGTTGAAAATCATTTCAATCATTTTGAAATTCAGGAAGCTGCTCAGGAGATTATTTCACTTGTGGATGCTGCAAATAAATTTGTTACGGATAGTGCACCTTGGACACTTGCAAAAGAAGAAAAAATGACAGAGTGCGGTCAAGTTTTGACAACTGTTTTGGAAGTTATGTGTGTTGTTTCGTCTCTAATTTATCCGTACTGTCCTAATATTGCAAATGATATGGCAAAACAGCTTTCATACGATTTAAGTACAAAATTAGACAGTGTAACAACAGATAATATTAAAGCAGGTAAATTGATTTCTAAAGACGAAATTCACCCTGTATTTTTGCGTGTTGATAGTGAACTTGCCGATAAAGTTAAAAAAGGTTAGGTTAAAAATTTATATAAATGGGCGGCTTTGAATAAAGCCGTCCGTTTTGTATTATTAAGTTTTTTAAATTTTATTGTTGATGTCAGGGCAAATTTTTTCTTGAAAAATACTTATATAATATGTAGGATATAGAAAGGGGAATTTTTTATGACAGTAACTTTTAACACTTCACCGGAAAATTTACACTATTTTGGAAATACTTTACATAAATCTAAATCAGGAACTATTTCAGGCGGAAGTAAATATATTAATGAAACTGTTGATATGAATTTTAAAAGCGGGAAAACAAAAAAAATTACTTCGGTCTTACGAAAAAATGGAAAAGATTTTTCTGATATTTATTCAAATATTTATAGAACACACACCAAAGAAGGCAGTTCGTTGAAGGTTATTGAAAAGCTTTCAAAAAACGGAAATGCCACTAAAACATATGCACTTGGCGGGGTTCGCAGACTCAAAATTTCACATAAAGCCGGCAGATTAGCAGGAGTAACCCTGTATAATTCAAAAGGCTTGAAGTTTGGTTTTTCATTACCAAAACTATTAAAGGCTGTATTTTAAGCAGATTAAATATCAACGCCTTCCATCATATCAACAAGTTGCTTAATTGTGCCTTCCATGGTCACGCTCTCAGAGGTTCGCTGTTGTAAGAACGCGTTAACTTTTGGCATCATTTCGATTGCAGTATCAAGTTTTGGGTTTGAACCGGGCTGATACATCCCAACATCTATAAGGTCTTTGTTTTCCCGGTACATAGACATTATTGTCCTGAGTTTAGCAGCAGCAGCTTTGTGTTCAGGTGAAGCTATAGCACTCATCAGACGGGAAATACTTCCTAAAACGTCAATTGCGGGATAGTGATTGGATTCAGCGACCTTTCTTGATAAGAAAATGTGACCGTCAACAATCCCGCGGACAATATCTACGATTGGATCTGAAATATCATCCCCTTCCATAAGCACTGTATAAAGTGCTGTGATAGAACCTTTTGGACTGTTTCCTGCCCGTTCAAGTACTTTTTGAAGCCATGAGAAAATTGATGGGGGGTATCCTTTCATTGTAGGGGGTTCTCCAAGTGATAATCCTACTTCACGTCCTGCCATCGCACAACGGGTTACGGTATCTGTCATTAAGAAAACTTTTTTACCTTGATCACGGAAATATTCACAAACGGCAGTCGCAGTAAGGAGTGCTTTTTGTCTAATCAAAGGAGGCTGGTCTCCTGTTGAACACACCAAAACAGATTTTGCCATCCCCAACTCACCAAGTGAATCCTCAACGAACTCTTTAACTTCACGCCCGCGTTCTCCAATTAGTGCAACGACATTCACATCAGCATCAGAATTTCTTGCAATCATTCCAAGGAGTGTACTTTTACCGACACCGGATCCGGCAAATAGCCCTAAACGCTGTCCGCAGCCCATTGTCATGCATCCATCGATTGCGCGAACTCCTGTTGAGAATTGTTCAGTAATAATCGGGCGCTCAAACGGTCCCGGCGGCGGTCCTTCAACAGGACGCCAGAGTGCGCCTGTTGTGTCTAATGGTTTGCCGTCAATCGGGTTTCCAAGCGGGTCAATCAGTCTTCCAAGCAGAAAATCCCCAACGGGTACTGTAATCGGGCGCCCCGTTGAAGTTACTAAACTTCCCTGCCCGATTCCTGTACCATCAAGCAAAAGTGCCAGCTGTGCAACTTCTCCCTTGAATGCTTGAACTTCTGCAGGTTTTTGTTTCCCGTCAAAAGTTTCAATGTAACAAAGATCACCAATCTTTAGCCCCGGAAGTTTTACTTCAACAGTTAATCCCAGAAGCTTGGATACAGAACCTTTGTAAGTATAAAGTTCTGTTGCGGCAAGTTTTTCTTTAACCTGCTGTTTTAACTCTTCTAACCCGCTTTTATCAATTTCTGCCATAATCCTATTATAACAGTATTTATCGATATATCAACTTGTAAAATTGTATATTATATGTTAATATTATAACCAATACAAGGGGGAGAATATGAAATATATTGTACATTTTTGTGTAATGGCCACAGTTTTTGCCGGTTCAGTAGTTTTCGCATTTGCTGCCGGTGGTCCGCCGCCAGAATATATTAATAATCTTAAATCCTGTACAAAAAGTACTTTTATTAAAAAAGAAATCGGAACATATGAATATGTTATAAAAGGGAAATTGCCTAATGGCAGGTGTGATGTACAGATAAATCACTGGACTGATTATAATGATCCTGAGGTTAAGAAGCTTTTTGGTCTGTCTTCACCGGATGATGTCAAAATGATGGAAAACCGATATGAAAAAGGTTTTTGGAAATGTAAATTGTCACAAAGAGAAGTTGATGAACTTTACGCTGCTTATCAAAAACATGATGGAGAAAATCCTCTGCCGCAAAAGTTGGATAACGGTGGGATAAAATTTTCATTTGATACAAATAAGATGAGTTCATACGATAAGCTTATGCTCAATTATCAAATGGGACCTTGTGTATACTATTCGGGAGTGAAGGCTTGGAAGTCTAAAAATGAAAATTTTAAAAGGTATGCTTGTGAATATCGTGACACTACATGCTATGTATTATATGGCGGTAGTGGTACTTCAAGTATATCAAGTGTTTCATGTACTAGAGGAAAGGCGTCATCTGATATTCAGAATAAGGTTTTAAAACATGTTAAGGCTGGAATGTGTTCTGAGTTATAGTTAAAAATGTTTTAAAAACAAAAAGCTCTAAATATTTATTTTGAGCTTTTTGTTAAGGTTTTGTATAATATTAATTTTCAATAACTTCTAAAAGTCGTTCCCATACTTCGTCAATTGAGCCTTCTGCGTTAATTGTTCTCAGGGTTCCTTTGTTTTTATAATAATCAATAAGTGGTGCAGTTTCGTGGAAATATGTCTCAAATCTTGCTTTTGCAATTTCTTCCGTGTCATCTTTCCTTTGAACAAGTTTGGTCCCGCATTTGTCACAAATTCCTTCAACTTTTGCCGGTTTGAATTTCAGGTTGTAAATTTCTCCACAAGCAGGGCAAGAACGGCGATTTACAATTCTTGAAATTAGTACATCTTGATTTAAATCAAAATAAATAGCTCTGAAATCAACTTTTGTATTTCCGTTAATATCAGAATTTATTATGTCAAGCATATCAGCTTGTTCAACACTTCTGGGGTAACCGTCAAGAATGTATCCGTCACGGCAATCATCTTCTGACAACCTGTCTTTAATAATTGAACCTACTAATTCTACCGGAACTAAATTCCCTTTATCAATAAAGGTTTTTGCCACAATTCCATTTGGTGTTCCTTTTTTTATTTCGGCTCTTAATAGTGAACCTGTATCAATATGAGGGAATCCTAAATATTGTGCTAATTTTGTTGTTTGTGTCCCTTTACCGCAAGCAGGCGGTCCTAAAAATATAAATTCTTTCTTCATTATTGCATTCTCCCCAGGGTTAATACATATTTTTTGATTTTCAGTAGTTGTCATTTTAATATCTCTTTTCGGTTAAATTGCTCAATACATGAAGATTGTACATCAACAAAAATCTTTTTCAACCTTAGAAAGAAATAACTGTTTATCAATCAGTTATTTTTAAGTTATAATAGAAAAATAAGAGAGGTTTTTATGGCAAAAGGTTTATTTATAACATTTGAAGGCGCTGATGGCTGCGGTAAGACAACTCAGATAAATATGTTAAAGGATTACCTGCAAAAGAGGGGATATAATATTGTATTTACGCGGGAACCAGGGGGGATCGGACTTGGTGAACGTATTCGCGAAATATTATTAAACTATGATGGTGAAGTTTCCGACAAATGTGAAGCTTTCTTGTATCTTGCGGATCGGGCTCAAAATGTTGATATTACAATAAGACCTGCTGTTGAATCCGGTAAAATCGTTCTTTGTGACAGGCATACCGATAGTTCAGTTGCTTATCAAGGATATGGCAGGATGCAGGATATTCAAAAAATTAAAATGCTAAATGGTATTGCAACAGGCGGTCTAAATCCGGATTTAACAATCGTTTTTGATATAGATGTTGAAACATCTATGAAGCGGGTTGGTACAGAAAAAGATCGTTTGGAAAGTGCCGGGAAAGATTTTTATAATAGGGTAAGAAACGGTTATATTGAACTTGCTAAACAAGAACCCGACAGGATAAAGCTTGTTGATGCTTCTAAATCAATTGACGAAGTATTTGAACAGGTTTTGAATATTATAAATGAGTTTTTGTAAATTCCTTAATTTGTACTATTGCACTTTGATAAGAAGTGTAGTTTAATTGATTTAGGCGGGTACTCAGGAATAGTATTATGTTAGAAATTACAAAGACTCAAGATAACGGTTCTTTACAAACATTAAATCTGAATGAAGCTGTTTCAGGTTCCTGGTTCAACCTGATCAATCCTACACGCGAAGAAATTCAGCAGGTTTCTTTGGTTTTGGGTTTAGACGAAAGTTTTTTAAATAATTCATTGGACGCAGATGAGTTATCTCGTATGGATTTTGAGGACGGAAATCTTCTAATCATTACAAATGTTCCTGTGATGGATGATGAGGGAAATTTTGATACTTTGCCTTTGGGGTTAATTTTTACCCCGGAAAGTATTATTACTGTGTGTTCTCACGAAAATAAAATTATTAATTCTTTCAATGCGGATACTGCAAAGTTTTTTGATACACGTCATAAAGCAAATTTTATGTTGAATATTTTGTTTAGAGCTGCAAAATTTTATCTGAGATATTTAAATATAATCAATAAACAAACTGAAAATATTGAAGATTCATTGAGAAAAACTACAAATAATAAAGCGCTTTTCCAGCTTATGGAAATTCAGAAATCTTTAGTATACTTTACAACTGCGCTGAAAGACAATCAGCTTGTGCTGCAAAAACTTTTAAGAATGGTTAATGCTCCGTCTTTACAAAGAATATTGAAGTTTACGGAAGATGATATTGACATGCTCGAAGATGTTATTATTGAAAATAAACAGGCTGCTGAGATGGTAGAAATGCACAGAACAATTTTAGAAAGTATGATGGATTGTATGGCATCAATTATTAATAATAATCTTAACCTGGTAATGAAGTTTTTGGCAGCAATTACAATTATCATGTCAATTCCGACAATGATTGGTAGTTTTTGGGGTATGAATGTGCCTATGCCATTTGGGCAAAATCATTTTGGATTTTTGATTGTCATCACGATTTCTATTGTTGCAACTTGCATTGTTGCGGTGTTTTTTAATAGAAAAGGTATGATGTAATTATGATACCATCTTTGATAGCATTGACCTTCAGGATTGTTTCCAATCCTGTGGCTAATATGGCTCAAAAACTTTTGTCCAAAAGACATTCTGCAGTTTTAATTAATATGTATTCTTTTGCCGTTTTAAGTTTATTTTGTCTGTACCCTGCCTCTATAAATGATTGGTTGGTTTATGATTTTAGTTTTTGGGAGTATGTTTTAACTGCCGGAATTTTGTGTACATTGGGCTCTGTTTGTTTGATAAAAGCTCTTCAGTGTGGCGAAATGTCTGTACTTGGACCAATTAATTCGTATAAATGTATTGTTGGACTTGTGTTTGGTTTTTTCTTACTAAGGGAGATTCCTGCTATTGCGGCAGTTTTTGGTGTTATTTTGATTATTTTGGGAAGCTGGTATATATTTGATACTGTAGATGAAGGGTTTAGTTTTAAGTTATTATTGCGAAAAGACATAATTCTTCGTTTTTGTGCATTATTTTTTACAGGATGTGAAGCTGTTGTTTTAAAAAAGGTAATTTTGTTATCTTCAGCTTGGGAATCCTTTATGTTATGGTGTTTTTCAGGATTGTTTTTTTCTTTTTTGCTATTGGTTTTGTTTGGGGTAAAAATAAGAAAATTTTCATTTCGTGAAAACTTGTGGGTTATAGTTATTGCATTTTGTCTGAGTGTTATGCAGTTGTCCACAAATATTGTATTTGAAAAATTAAATGTCGGGCTTGCGCTTGCTTTATTTCAGCTTTCAAATATATTAACTGTATTTTTAGGTTATTTTATGTTTAAAGAAGGAAGTTTATTAAAAAAACTTTGCGGAACAATTGTTATGGTTGTTGGAAGTTGTTTAATTCTTTTAGGTTAAAACAACAACGAACCTGAATAAGTCCGTTGTTGTTTTAAATAAAGCAGCCCGTAAGCCGTGTTCTGTTTTAGATAACCATCTGTCTGGTATCAGGATTGCTCCTGATCTCTAGCGATTTGTCAGAAGTGGGCGAACAGCCTTTAGCCTTCTGGTTAATCTTGCATCCGACCGGGGTTTACCTAGCTGATACCTTCCGATATCACTGGTGAAGCTCTTAACTCACCGTTGCACCATCGCCTGTGGCAAATGCCCATTGGCAGTCTACATTTCTGTGGCACTATCCGCCGACTCACATCGCCCGGAGTTTCTCCGGCGGTCTGTTCTTGGATGCACGGACTTTCCTCACCTGATTTTGTATCAGGCGCGATTATCCGACTGCTTTATTACTCATCTGTAAGATTTTTACTAACTTTGACAGCATCTCGTGCCCAAGGGTCACCCGCATCAATTGTAATTTGTCCGTTGCCTTTGATTGTCATTCTGAATCTGTCAAAACCGGAAGATCTTTTATCTGCAGCGCAATTTCCATCATCTCCTGTTCCGAATTCTCCGGTATAGGCATGATTGTTAGAGCAGTTAGGTTCGTCCGAACCGTTCACGTCAACACTCAGTTTTATGGAACCTCCGTCGGCGGAATTTTTATTGAATGCGGAGTCAGTAAATACCCATTCCATTCCGTCGCTGGTTGTAAAGCGGTTTCCATTTCCTTCGATACCCAGTTTATCGTAGAAAAGAGTTTTGAACTTTGTATCTGCATTTCCACCGTTAATGAAAGCTTCATCATATTTTGCGCAGTTTGTATAACCATATTCGTCATCAAATCCTACTCTGGCAGCTCCAACACCGGCTGCTGAAGTTTTATCCGGGTAGCAAGATTCGTCATTTATCATATCGCTAATTACTGTTTGTACAGTGTAAAAGGCTCTTTTTGCCATAATTGTATTTTGGTTTGGCATTAAGTTAAAAATTACCGGAAGCAAAATTGCACATAAAATCGCAATTACACCTAACGCAATCATTAATTCTGTCAATGTGAATGCATTATTTAATCTTTTCATCTTTCAATCCTCAATCAAGTTGTATGCAGTATATTCTAATTATATCATGCATCCTTGTAATTTTCAACACGATGTGTTATACTGGTAGTAGCTAGGTTTAAATAAGAGGTAATAATTTATAACGGATTGTAAAAATTTGTTTACATAATAGCAAAATAATCCGTTCATATGAGTTAATAATACATCACACAATTTATAATGTGTAGATAAACACGGATATTTGAGATTCTATCTCATATATAAGTAAAAGGGTTAGAAACTATGGTCGATAACAGGTCCGCAGGCTTCTTCGGTATAGGTGGTGCTTTTAATTTCAAAAGCGGCGACATATCAGGAACAGCTGCAAAATTATCAGATGATAAAATGGGGCAAGGCGGTGAGTATTTTTCTCAACGAGGTAATCAGGAAGAAGCACAGCCTCAAAGTAATCAATATATGGATCAAAGTGCGGTATTGCGTGCTACCCTTAATTCACTTGCAATGATGAATGTTGCAAATGTACTTAACGCCAAAAAACGTAAACCCGTTTTGGATGAGGAAGATAAAATTACCGAAGATTTAAAAGAGATTCTTCGAATGAAAAAACTTCAAAATCAGCAGGTTCAAAATCATCACAAACATTTGGAAGAACAGGAAGAACAGGATATTGAGGAGTAATTCTCTGTTTGGGGTGTCCCTTTGTTTTAATAACTTATTAGAAATTCCTGATTAGAATAAGAAGGTTCGTATTTCGAAAGTTCATATGGGCTTATCCCTGATAGTGCAAAATCAGATTGGGCTCCCATTGTGTCCCCCATACGAATTTTGGCAAATCCGCGTTCGATATATAAGGTTTTTAATTCTTTTGCAAAGAGTTTTGAATTGCCCTGTGCGTATGAAATAAGAATATTATAAGCATTTATAGCTGAGGCATATTCCTTCATCAGGTATAACATGTAGGCTCTGTCACTTGAGATATAAAATTGGTTTTTTGTATCTTTAGGGTTTAATGAGGCAAGAAGGTCATCATACTCTTGAACAATTGTTTCGGTGATATTATTTTCTATTTTAAACATTGATTTTATCCAGAGCATTTGTGAAGCTTCAAGAATTGAAAGCTTTTTCTTTGTTAAGTATTCATTATATACATCGATAGCATCAGTTGGTGTGCTGAGTTTCTTTTGTAGTAAAAGTAAGTTGGCAAATCTTGCTAAATCTTTTTTTGTGTAATGTTTGCCTGATAAATCCAGCACAGTTTTGTAATCGCCTAAGGCACCTTCATAATCTCTGTTTCTAAATTTTGCATAAGCTCGCATATCGTATACTCCTGTTGTTTTCGGATAAAACATAAAGTAAGCATTTGATAATTTTATGGCTTTTTCAAAATTATTACGTTTAGGATTCAGGTTAAATTTTATTGACCATTGGATAAAAAATGCAGGAACACAAAATAGTGCAATGGCAATTATTGTAACTATTATTTTTGATTTAAATATCGCTGTATATTCATCAACCTTCCTTTTGGGTACCGGAGGTGTAAATTCTGTAATTTCATATTTACCGAAGTTTTTTATTAAATATTGACTGTAAAGATTTGAACAAACTAACCTTGCTCCGTTAATCATACATATCCACAAAACTTCAAAAGATATCAGTACTAAAATTGAAAATTTTATGTGAATAAATATTAAATATATGATAACAGTAATTGCAAAATATGATAATTTTAAATATTTATCTAATTCAAATCTATATTCTAAAGCTTTACCTATATTAGCTTTTGGTATAGAAATTCTGTAGAGATTTCCCGTATTTTTTATCAAACAAAAATTTTTGAATACGGAATATTTTTCATTATCAATATAAAAAAGAAGCGGATTACTTAGTTGTTCTATAATTTTTTTTAGCATAATATTTATATTGCGATATTATCAATACTCTTGTGAGTTATTGTTTTTCTGCAAGCTCCCTTTCAAAATTGTGAATATCAGTAGAAACATTTAAATTTTCTTTAATGTCAATGACATCAAGACCTCTAAATTTATAGATTGAAGTGATTTTATCAGGATTATTTGAGTATTCTTTTGCGAGAATTGCGCCCAAAATCGCTTCAAGGTGTGACATCGGCATCATATTTACAGGTAACTCATCAAACCCCCATTCGTACTTAAGCGCTTGTTGAAGGAATTTACAATCAGCAGGTGAACGGTCTTTATAACAAGAGTTCAAATGTAAACTCTGTCTAGTCATATAAATGTCAAAACGATTAATTGTTATTCCGCGTTCATTTAATTCTCTAAAATATTCAGAACCTCTGCTAGAGTGTCTTTGAGTCCAATTATCACGATTCGGAATAAGTTTGTTTGTTGAAACAAGTTGATAGGGCTTTGACAAAATTCTCCACTTTCCTTCTAACATTGTTCTATCTGAAGGAACTGATACGCAAATTTTTGAGTTTTTAAGTGATGAAAAATTTTCAAAAAAGAAAACGATATCATTCATCTTGAAGAGCTTATCAATAAGAATAATCTTATTATTTTCATCAATAACTGCAATACCTGAATCCATACTTGAGCCTGAGGCTAAGGACAGACCGATGTAGTAATTCATTTAATTCTCCTAATTCATTAATTGTGTTGTAATTAATGGACCGTCATCTGTTGCAATTACAGTGTGTTCAAAGTGCGCTGAAGGTTTTCCGTCTTTTGTACTAACTGTCCAGCCGTCATTTTTGTCAACAACAACGTCATCACATCCCAGATTAAGCATTGGCTCAATTGCAATTGCCATGTTTGATTTGATTAAAGTTTTGTCACCAACAGCGTAGTTAAATAAGAATGGGTCTTCATGCATTTGATGCCCTACACCATGTCCTCCGTATTGGCGTACAATTCCGTACCCTTCGCGGTTTGCAACAGCTTCTATTGCGCTTGAAATATCATCTAATACATTTCCGGGCTTCATTTGTGCAATCCCCGCATACAAAGATTCTTCGGTAACTTTCATTAATTTATCGACTTCATCTGAAACTTTTCCGACCCGATAAGACCAGGCGCTATCTCCCACTAGTCCTCCATAAGTTGCTCCGACATCAATTGCTATAACATCTCCGTTTTTTAAAATAACTTTGTCTGAAGGAATCCCGTGAACGACTTGTTCGTTAATTGATGTGCAAATACAAGCGGGAAACCCGTTATACCCTAAAAATGTCGGAACAGCACGGTTTTCTTTTATTATTTTCATTGCAATATTGTCTAACTCTTTTGTCGAAATTCCGGGTTCTACAACTTCTTTCATTTTTTTATGAACGAGCGCAACAATATGACCTGCGTGTCTCATTCTTTTAATTTCGTCCCTTGATTTTCTATTTATCATATTTCTCACCCTCAATTTCAGGTTATCACAAAATAGCAAATAAAATCAAATTTTTAACAGTTTTAAATCTTTTGATAAATAATGAAGTTAATAATCCGTCTTATAAATATGTATTTTTTACACGTTTATATGTATAGCCTGAATATTTAGTTAAAATGTGTCTTGTTTTCGTTTACATCGTAAATAAAAATGTATAAGATTTCTGATATATGGTTAAAGATGTAGAAAACGAATTATTAGAAAATATGCGCAATGAAATAAAAGGTTATATAAAAATGCGCGGTTATACATATGAAAAGTTAGCTAAGGTCATGACGAAAGAATATGGTGAATCTATGACTTCTCAAAGTTTAAGTAATAAATTAGCAAGAGGTTCTATCAAATTTATAGATGTTATTAAAATTGCAAATGTTTTAGACTATAAGATTAGCTGGGTACAAAAATAGTGGCGGCAATTAGCCGCCTTTCATACATTCCAGCAATGTTCAATATGATTTTAAAATACTTGACTTTACAAAATATCTTGTTTTTATATATATTATATACATTTTCATATATAAGTCAAGTTTTTAGTAAAATTGTTTTTCGTATTCGTTTACTACGTACACATATATGTATAAAATTTATTTTATGAATGGTGAAAGCGAAAAACGATTAATTGAAAATATGCGTAATGAAATCAAAGGATATATACGTATGAAGGGATTTACGTACGAACATTTGGCTCAGGTTATTAGCCAGGAATATAATATTCCGACAAGCCCGCAGAGTATTAATAACAAATTATCGAGAGGTTCTATAAAATATGTTGATGTTTTGAGGATTGCTTCAGCTTTGGGTTATACAATTAAATGGATATAGTTTGCTGAATTTATTTTACTTCCCGTTTCTTTTGTAATAAAATAAAGTCATAGATTACAATTAAGATTAATGAGGGAATATAAATGCAAGTATCTTTAAATTGGTTAAACGAATTCGTAGATTTATCAAACGTTGAGGTATCTCAAATTGCTCATGAGCTTACTATGAGCGGCTTAGAGGTAGAATCTATTGAAGAAGTTAAACCGATGTTTACTAATATAAAAACTGTGCGGATAGAAAAGATAGATGCTCATCCAAACTCTGACAGGCTGCATCTTGTTACGGTTAATACCGGTTCCGGAGTAAAAACTGTTGTATGCGGTGCTCAAAATATAAAAGAAGGGCAAATTGTTCCTTATGCAAGTGTGGGTTCGCAAGTTTTGGATAGAAAAACAGGCGAGATGTTCACTCTCACTCCGGCAGTTATCCGTGGAGTTGAGTCTCAAGGTATGCTTTGCTCTGCTGATGAATTAGGGGTAACTGAACGCGGCTATCAAGAAGAAGACGGCATTCTCATTCTTAACAGAATTTTTCCGGATGTAAAAATTGGAGAAGATGTTAAAGATGTTTTGGGCTTTGAAAAAGACATTGTTATTGATGTTGCCCCAACAGCAAACCGCGGGGATCAAATGTCAGTTATTGGTGTTGCAAGAGAATTAAGCTCTTTGTTTAATATTCCGATGAAGTGTAACAAAATTGAGTGCACAAAAGATTTAACAACTGATGAATTTAAAGTTGAAATCAAAGATAAAGATGTATGCAAATATTATTCAATTGCAGTTTTAAAGAACATTAAAATTAAGCCTTCACCTGATTGGATGCAAAAACGGCTTGTCGCTTCGGGTGTTAGAGCAATTAATAACGTTGTTGATATTACAAACTATGTAATGCTTGAATACGGATGTCCGCTGCACGCTTTTGATTTAGATAAATTGAACGGATATCTTTGTGTAAGACGTGCCGAAGAAGGTGAAAAACTTATCACTCTTGATGAGGTAGAAAGGACGCTTACAACTGATTCAGTATTAATTGCTACCGAAAAAGAAGGAGTTTGTTTAGGCGGAGTTTTTGGCGGAGCTAATTCTGAAATTGATAATAATACAAAATCAATTGCATTAGAGGCTGCTTATTTCACTCCTGCTGCAAACAGAAAATCAGCAAGAAGTGCAGGCTATAGAAGTGAAGCAAGTGCAAGATTTGAGCGAGGTATTGATATTGAAGCTGTTAAACCTGCTTTAATGCGTGCTATGCAGCTGCTTGTTGAATATGCTGATGCACAAGTTTCAGGATTGGTTGAAGATGGTGAAAATAAATTGGAGCCATTGGAAATTACACTCCGTTACAATCAGATAAAACGTATTTTAGGATGTGAAATTTCAGCTGACAGATGTATAAATATATTGGAAAATTTGGGATTTAAAAAACTTGGCGGGAATGAGGCTGCTGTAAAATTTGCAGTACCAAGTTTCAGAGCGTACGATGTAACTCGTGAAATTGATTTGATTGAAGAAATTGCAAGAATCAATGGATATGATAAAATTGCGCCAACACTTCCAAACAAATCTCAAACTCCTGTTATTACACTTGGTGAAAAAGTTGTCAAAAGAATTCACGAATTGATGCTTTCAGCCGGATTGAATGAAATTCAAACAAGTTCATTAATTGGAAAATCTTTACTGGATAAATTTAAAATCCCATACGATGATGATAATGCTGTAAAAGTTGCTAATGCCGCAAGTGAGGAGTATTCTATGCTTCGACAGACATTAGCTGCAAGTGTTCTTAATTGTATGAAATATAACTTTGACAATGGTCAAAAGACTTTCTGGGCTTATGAAATCGGCAGAACTTATTTAAAAGTTGAAGAAGCAGATGTAAAATCTTCTGGAGTTAAAGAATCGCTTGTTTTAGAAGGTGTTTTAACAGGCGAAGTCCAAAATTCAAAATGGCAAGTTAATGCTAAAACCGATTTTTATACAGTAAAAGGGATAATAGAAAATCTACTTATTGATCTTGATGTAGCAAGGCGTATTAAGCTAGTTCCGCTTGACCAAACAGAACTTGCGAAAACTCACAAAATTTTCCACCCGTATAGAACTGCTGTTATTATGCTTCTTGGTAAAAAGCCGCAACCTATAGGGTATTTTGGACAAATCCACCCGACATTGATTGATAAAATGAAGTTAAATCAGGATGCATTTTTGTTCAAAGTTGATTTAGATGAAATAATTTCAGCAGTTAAAGAATCAATTCCACGATTTAAACATCTTCCTCAGTTCCCTGAAGTTAGAAGGGATTTGGCATTTATTATCAATGATAATGTATCCTGTGAAGAAATTCAAAGAGTGATTAAAGGTGCAGTTAAACAAAATATCTTTAAAGGCTCTGAAATTTTCGATGTTTATCAGGGTGAACACGTTGAACAGGGATTTAAAAGTGTTGCTTTCAGAATAAAAATGCAAGATGAAAACGCAACACTTACAGATGAAATTATTGACCAACAAATGACATCTGTTAGAGAAAAATTACAAAAAACTTACGCTCAAATAACATTTAGGGAGTAATTTATATGAAAAAAATATTGTTATTATTTATTTTTACACTAACAGCATTTTTTGCACCGGTATCAGATATCAACACATTTGCAAAAGATGTTGTCCCGACCAGCCCTAATCTTACCTCAATTAATGCAATCGGGATGTATCAAGTGGGTGATGACATAACAATATACAGAGAACCAAATGACGATTCGCAGATTTTATATCGTATAAGATACAACAAGGATGAGTTTTTCCCGGAAGAAATAGGGTTTGAGAAGTTTTTTACAGTATTTTTACCGGATAAATCATTAGCCCTTGTTCAGGTGACTGATTATCTGGATGATTGGGTAGAAATAGTTTATGATAATTCAACAGGTAAAACCGGCTGGATAAGAAAGGATGATCCTTATAAGTTTATGACCTGGATTAATTTTTATAATAGCTATGGTAAAAAGTATGGTTTGAAACTTTTAAAAAGTGCACCGGAAAGTTGTAAGAATGTCAAAGCTTCAACAGATGATATGGCAAAAACAATTTCTACAATAAATTATCCTAAGAAAATTAATCTTAGTGTGATTCGCGGAAATTGGGCGTTAGTCAGCGTAATGGATCTTGATAAAACTCCGAAAACAGGATATATAAGATGGCGTTCTGATGATGGGGTAAGATATTATTTTCCTGATGTCAAGTAATAGCTTTATAAAATAAAAGACCTGAGATTTCAGGTCTTTTTTACTAGAATGGTTTTGTCTGATTTAATTTCAATCTTAAATCTCTAAATCTTGCGATATCTTCCTGAGTTTTTCCTGAGTCCTTAAATACCGCTTGTGTTGTAGGATGAACCATCAAAACATAATCCATGTGGATTTCTAAAAAGTTGTATCTTCGTGGTGATTGATTACCTGTACGAGGGTAGATTTCAGCATTTGTTACAGCAAGAAATCTTCTTTCTTTGTCATTTAAAAGGTCGGTGAGTTCTCTATTTGTATTTGTATACTTAGAAACATGAACCACACCTTTAATATCATGGTCTGCTGTCAAAATGGTTACCTCTATAGGTACTGTATCACTATGTTTTGCCATCTGAGTTTTCCTTTATCTCTTCCTATATTTTTATAAAATTGTCCATATATTAAATTTTATCAATCTTTTTTCTAAATCTTCCGCCGTATGTTTCGTGAACATCAACAACAGAAACAAATGCTTTAGGGTCTATTTCTTTAATAATTTCAAGCATTTTTGGCATTTCAAGTCTTGAAATTACACAATAGATTAAATCTTTGTCCTGACCCGAGTATCCTCCAATGCCTTTTAAATAAGTAACACTAATGTCAAGTTTTTCAATAAGAGCATTTCCTATTAAACCGGCTTCGTCACTTATTATTCTTACTGATTTTGAGCTGTTCATTCCCTCCATGACGGTATCAATAACTTTTGAGGCTATAAAATATGTCATAATAGAATACATTGCACTTTCCCAGCCAAAAATTTTTCCTGCAAGTAAATATATAAACAAATTCAAACCCATAATAAATTCGCCTACAGAAAACCCGAATTTTTTAGATACTAGAAGTGATAAAATTTCTGTCCCGTCCAAAGAAGCTTCGTTCTTTAATATAAGTCCGACTCCGACTCCAAGAATAATGCCCCCAAACACTGTTGCCAGAAGAATATCCTCTGTTACTTTATAACGATGAAAGAAATTCAGTGCTAAAGCAAGTATTATACTTGCATAAGCTGTTTGAAAAACAAAAAGTTTTCCCATTTTTTTTAAAGCTAATAAGATGAACGGGGTATTTAGGATAATTACCAAAAGTCCCAAATTCCATTTGGTAACGTGGCTTATAATCATAGAGATACCGATTATTCCACCGTCAATCACAGAATTCGGTATTAAAAAGGAATCAAGTGCAAATGCCGCAACACAAGCTCCAAGTGTTATAAATATAATATTTTTTATAAGTCTAAATATGAAATCTTTTTTTGATATCTCAGAATTTTTTGCCATTTTAATTATTTCCTGTCTTTTCTAATGGTAATAAGTTTTTCAAGATTAAAAATAGATTTTTTCTCAGGTTGTTCTATATTTTTATATTCTAAAATATTTTCTAAATCAGCTTTTAAAGTTGGGATATCGTCATATTTTTTTAGTGCGCCATCCATAGTAACAGAAACATCTCCAGTCTCTTCAGATACAACAAGACAGGCTGCATTGCTTGATTCGGTCATGCCAATCGCTGCTCTATGACGTGTTCCGTATTTCCAGCTTAGTTTCGGGTCGTCAGTTAATGGCAGCAAAACCCCTGCTGAAATTATTTTATCCCCGCTTATCACAACTGCACCGTCATGGAGCGGGGTATTAACATGGAATATAGTTAGCAAAAGTTCTGTGGATACATCTGCATTAAGCCTTGTGCCAACATCATGGTAAGTGTTACTTAAATCATTTTGAAATACAATTAATGCACCTGTGTGCGATTTTGAAAGGTATTTTACAGCTTCAATAATTTCTTTTATAACATCTATTGATTTATTAGAATCCTTTTTCTTATCGTTTTCAAATAGTTTTTTGAAGAAGTCTATTTGTCCAAGATATCCTAAAAATCTTCTTAATTCAGGTTGGAAGATTACAATCAAACTAAGTGCAATTAGAGTTACTATTGACCTTAAAAATACCCCTAATATAGTTAAATCAATTGCAACAAGAATTTCACTGACAATCCATAGAAACACCAATACAAATGCACCTTTAACAAATTTTTCGGAATGGGTATTTTTAATAAATTTCTTATAAAAAATTACTAAAATTGCAGCGATAATAAATATTTCAAAAATATTTTTCCAGCCAAAAGTATCTTTAATATAAAGATGCCAATTACCTATTAAACTTTGAAGAAGCATAAAAATATCATCTATCATTTTTGTAACCTATCCGGAATTACGTCGTGTCCCACTAAATCATCAAGTGTCTCTCTTTTTACTATAATATCAGCGTTGCCGTTATTAACCAGTACCATCGCGGGTTTTGGAACTCTGTTATAATTTGATGCCATTGAAAAATTGTATGCACCGGTATTATATACGCAAAGGATATCACCTTCATTAAGTTTTGGCAATTCAATATCTTTAATTAAGATATCCCCTGATTCGCAAAACCTTCCTGCAATTGTAATTTTTTCGGTTTCCGCAGATTCTTTTTTATTCGCAACTTGTGCAAAATATTTTGCCTGATACATAGAAGGTCTCGGATTATCAGCCATGCCGCCGTCCACTGCAACATATTTTGTACCATGTGGAACTTTTTTTGAACTTCCAACGGTATATAGTGTGGTTCCTGATGTCGAAATAATACTTCTGCCCGGTTCCAAAAATATTGTTGGTGGCTCAATTTTATATTTTTCTATGACCTCATTTAATTTATCTATAATTAGTTCTCCGATATCAAATGTTGAAGGGGGAACATCACTTTCCGTATATTTTACACCAAGTCCGCCGCCAATATTAATTTCATTAAGTTTTAAATTAAATTTTTTATCAAGTCTTGCAATTTCCTGTGCCAGAATTTCTATTTCATCAGGATATATACTTGTTTCAAAAATCTGAGAACCAATATGAGCATGGAGCCCGTGTATTTTAATATTTTTATATTCATTCAAAATTAGTTCAACGGCTTCATCAATCTGTGTTAAATCAAATCCAAATTTTGAATCCAGATGACCGGTTTGAATATATTCGTGAGTATGGCACTCAATTCCCGGTGTAATTCTTAAAAGAACATCTGCAATTTTATTTTTACCTTGCGCAATCTCGTTTAATAGAGCAAGTTCAAAGAAATTATCCGCAGAAATTCTGCCTACACCAACATCCAGCGCCAGCTCGAGTTCATCATAGGATTTGTTGTTTCCGTTAAATAAAACATGACTCATATCAACGCCGGTTTTGTATACGGTATAAATTTCTCCGCCGGAAACAACATCAAATCCGAACCCTTCTTCATCAAGAATCCTTGTAACTGCGCTTGTACATAAAGCCTTTGATGCGTACATCATACGGGTCTTTGGATATTTCGCAAATGCCTGTTTATAATCAGAGCACATTGAGCGGATAGTCGCTTCATCCAGGATATATAGCGGTGTTTCAAAATTTTCTGCTAATCTAACCAAGTCACATCCGCCAATTTCTAAATTGCCTGATGAATTTATACCGGCAGATACAGGTTTTTGAAACTGGTTTGTACTTGATGTCATTAATTGCTCCTTTTGTGTTGATATATCAATATTATAATAACATAACTTTAATGAATTTTATATACTGTTTTGTATTTAGTAAGAAAAATACCTATCAAAATCCACATCGTCAAAGCTGCATAAAAGTCTAAAAATTTCATCATCTTCGTCCATTCTTTGAAAATTGTATTCATTAAATTTCCAATATTTTGGGTTGCTGCCTTTAACTCTTACTATATCTTTTTCTTTTAGGATTGTTAATTTCTTCTTTACTACCTCTACCGGAAGATTAACGACTTTCGCCAGCTCAACAGCAGTAATTCCATTGTCTGATGAGCATTTTTCTGGCGTTAGAAACATAAGTTCCAATCCTATGGATTTTAATTGTTTATCTTCGTCATTTGGGTCATAGATGTCCATATTAATATGATAACTTAAATACATCTATTCAGAT
>CABUAQ010000004.1 GCA_902489575.1 uncultured bacterium | reverse complement strand
AAATTTATTAAAAATTTTAATATTTATTAACATTTACACGCAAAATATGCAATTTATATATACAAATTATCTTTATATTAATACGGGGATTTATGTTCATCCGTATCAGGGGAAATATTTAAGAGAAATTAAGGGAAAATAAAATGTTCACACCGATGCTACATCACCATATGCACCATCATCACTGCTATCCAACACCATTTGGCTTTGGTGCAATGACTATGATGTCAAGAATGAACTTTTTTATGGGAATGGCTATGGCTACGGCACCTATGCCTATATTTTCAATGCCATATTATCCTTTTGGGAACCCTTTTATAAATCCTACGTTCATAAATCCATGCATTGGTTTTTTAAACTTTAACAACTATTCAAATCCTTTTGCGCTGAACAATGTTTCAAACTATAATTTTACATCCTTGCCAGCACCGACAACCAATAAATTTATATATAATCCAAGCACATATAATTTTGGGTCACTATCTGCCGGTTCTATTTTTAAGAAGGTTAACGACAACACTCAAAACATATCAGAAACAGTTATATACAGTTCGTCATCGAAGATAAAGCCCGGTTTGCTAAAAGGAAACCTCGTCGGCAAAGAAGAAGTTATTGTACAACTTTGTGAAAAATATGGAGTTGATCTGGCACTTGCTGTATCAATAATAGGGCAAGAGTCAGGATTTGGAACAAGTAACTTAGCCCAACACAACAATTTTATGGGCTACCGCGCGGCAGGTGATTGCGGAAAAAGCCCTAACGGATTCGGCTATTTTTCAACTCCTGAAAAAGGTTTGGAAACTGCAATCAGAAACCTTGCCAGATACCCTGAAAGATACCCTTCCGTTAAAAAAGCCGATATGAACAATATCGACGCAATTGGTCGTATCTACTGCGAAGGCGATACTTATGCTTCTGCTATAAAAAATATTTACAATAAAACAGTAAGAGGATATTTAGCTTAACTATATTAATATTTAATTACAAAACGTAAATAATTTCTTGAAGTATAAAATTGTTTAATGTACCCTTGTATCTGTAACCGAGTTTTTGGAAAGGGAAAAATGGATAAGGGATATATAGAAAACGGTTTTATTGTCGATTTAACCAATGCGAAAAAAAATTCTGAGATTATTTATGAACTTTCTCGGGTTTTAGAAATGCCCGAAGCAAAAGGAAAACATATTTGTTTGAAATTAGGTTCGGTTGAGCTGTCACAATCAGAAATGGCAAGTGTAAAAGCTCTTATAGAATTGATGGAATCCCAACTGGCATTCATCAGCACAAGCTCAACAACAACCCTTGAATCCGCTACAGCACTTGATATTAAAATATCAGAATTTACAAACGAAGTAACAGCTCCGTCTTTTAAACAGCCGCAAACAGAAGAAACCCAGGAAGCTATAACCGAAGAAGTATCAGATGCGCTTGATAACATTTTCGGAGAAGAATCTGCTCAAGCAGCCAGTACAAACTCTGACGAAGTAAAAGAAATTAATGAAGTTGTTAAGCAGGAAGACACCTTCCTACTTATGCTTGATAACGGAAACGAAGACAAAGAGACTATCGCTAAAAAAAATGAAGCCGAAAATCTTCCAACCCTATACCTTAGAAAAACAATTCGTTCGGGACAAAGTATTTCATCTGACGGTAATATCATTGTTATCGGAGATGTTAATCCGGGTTCTGAAATAATTGCAAAAGGTGATATTACTGTCTGGGGTATCCTTGGCGGAATCGCACATGCCGGCTCTGACGGTAATAATTTTGCAAGAATAAGAGCACTGAAATTAAATCCTGTCCAAATAAGAATAGGAGAAGTTTTTGCTCGCAGACCTGATACTGTCAATCTGCCTTATATCCAAAAATCCTGCGAATATACGCCGGAAGAAGCATTTACATATAAAGGCAGTATCGTTATCAGAAAAATACATGAGGAAAATTAAGGAGATATAAATGACTGGTAGAGTTATAGTAATTACATCCGGAAAGGGCGGTGTTGGCAAGACTACAACTAATGCTAACATCGGTACTGCACTTGCCAGAGCAGGCAACAAGGTTGTTATGATAGATACAGACCTTGGTCTTAGAAACTTGGACTTGCTTTTGGGATTAGAAAATAGAATTGTATATACAATTGTTGATGTGGTTGAAGAACGCTGTAAATTAAAACAAGCACTTGTTAAAGATAAGAAAAATCCTAATCTTTGTCTGCTTGCAGCTGCCCAAACCAGAGACAAAACCGCAGTTACAGAAGAACAATTGAAAAATATTTGCGAAAAATTGCAAAAAGATTTTGATTTTATTCTTGTTGACTGTCCTGCAGGAATTGAACAGGGATTTCAAAACGCTGTTGCCGGTGCAACTGAAGCAATCGTTGTTACAACGCCTGAGATGTCTGCCGTTAGAGACGCTGACAGGATTATCGGATTGTTAGAAGCAAAAGAAGAAATAAAATCATATAAATTATTACTCAACCGGGTTAGACCAAACCTAATTAAATCAAACGATATGATGAGTGTCGAAGATGTTGTTGAAATCCTTTCAGCTGATTTAATAGGCATAATCCCTGAAGATACAGGGATTATCACCTCAACAAACAAAGGAGAACCTATTGTTAATGATGACAACTCCTTGGCAGGAAGAGCATATAGAAATGTTGCACAACGTATTATGGGCGAGGAAGTTCCATTCTTAAATTTGGAAGAAGAAACAAGCATTCTTTGCAAAGTTAAGAAATTCTTCTCAAACCTTATAGGTAAGGAGAAGTAAAATGAGCGAAAACATTTTAAAAGAATTATGCAACAGAGTTTTAAACCTTTTTAAACAAACCGAATCAAAAGAAGAAAACGCTAAAGATGTAGCTTGTAACAGACTGCGTGTTGTTCTGATGCAAGATAGAACCAATCTAACTCCGGAACTATTACAACGAATGAGAAGAGAATTGGTTGAACTTTTATCAAAATATGTTGAAATGGATAAAGATGCATTAGAACTTAATTTTGATCAAGAAGGTGATCAAATGGCTTTGATGTTGTCGATTCCGGTAATTCGAGCAAAAGATGAAGCCGAAATAGAAGAAGCATTGAAAGCTGAAGAAAAAGCTGAGACTGAAGCTGAAGAAGAAGAAACTGAAGAGGAAAATTCTGAACCTGACAGTCAAGAGGAAATGCCACAAGCCGAAATAAAGGAAGATGACGGGGTTCTTGAAGAAAACGAAAATCACATAGAAACATCTGAAGAAGATAAAAATACACCTGATGATGAAAGCTCAGAAAATATACCATTGGATAATTCTTCTGAAAATGATAACAAATGATATTAGTTTTAAAATTTAATATGCTAAAATGGACAATATATAAATATTTTGTCCATTTATTTTATTCATAGCTGCAATAACGTATTTAAATCTACATTTAAAGCTTTTGCAATTGCAATAACAGTACAGAATTTTGGGTTAACAACCCCGCGCTCTATTAAATTTATAGTATCGAGTGAAACATCTGCCATCTCCGCCAGTTTTAACTGGGAGATATTTAACCTTGCTCTTTCAACACGCATATTCCTTGCTAATTCTTTATAATAAAACGTCATATCCATAAAATTATTTTAGTATGTTGATTTTTGTTATTATACATGTTATATTCAGTGTTATACCGAATATATTCAGTATAATAATTACTACAATAGGAGAATTTGCGATGAAAAAGTTTTTTGGTTTTACACTTGCGGAAATCCTTATTACTTTGGGTATAATTGGGGTTGTTGCGGCTATAACAATACCAATCTTAAATTCACAAACAACACACAAAAAACTCCAGACACAATTTAAAAAAGCATATGCAGAATTAAACCAGGCAGCACGTACATTTTATTCAGATACAGATGTTCCTGTACACGATTATGATATTCTCCTCAAGGCCGGTGTAGACACAACAACTGGAGGCGGTTGGAACAACGATGCACTTTTAAAAAAATTTTTATCATATTATCAAGGAGCATCCGCTGAGAGTACAAATTTTTCTTGGTCAAAGTTTGATTCTGTACACAAAATAAAAAATTTAAATTTTAATGGTCAAGTTATTGCTTCATACCCTTGTGATCAATCAAGAGTATATAAAGATGCTGTAGGACGTTTATACGTTATGGATGATACTTCTACAGCCTATGGTACTGCACTGGATTATGGTCCAAAAATTTGTGTTGACACAAATGGTATTGATAAACCAAATCGTTGGGGATATGACAGGTTTGTATTTGTGTTCACCGAAGAAAGCGCAGTAATACCATACACAGGGTCAACCTGGGCAACTTTGGGTAAAAATCTTACAGACCCTGCTAAAATTGCAAAATACTGTTCACAAGATACCACAACTCCCGCTCACACCTGCGCCTACTTTGCAATATCTGACAAAAGTCCAACAGGAAATGGCAGTTACTTTTATGATTATTTAAAAAAAAATAAAAGCAAAAAAAATAAAAGCTTATAGCAAAATATATTTTTAGAGGTGTTAATATGACTGCACATATATAGGAGTGGACAAATGAAAATAGATAATAATAACAACATCCATTTTGGAGCGATATTTAATTTAAAGAAAACCTCTGACTCTTTCTCACAGCTCATTATTGATGCAGTTGCCGAATCTACTGTACCTGCTGAAGCCCAAAAAATTGCAAAAAAATTTCAAATTGGAGGCGGGTCATTGTTCGTCTATGTTCCTGATGAAAATATGCAAAAATTATTAGATAAATTAAAATATATTTCACAAGACGCTTGCGTTCAACACCTGACAAGAGTTGACTAACGATAAAAATCTTTTAGCAACACAAGCAGACAAATACTTTACAAAGCCAGTCAATGTAAATAATCTCAGATATTTCCGGTAGAACTGTTTCTATCGTCTTCAAGCTGCTTAATATCAATATTAGAGCTGTCTTCATCCGCATAGTTATTTAACGTTGGGACATCAATTTCTACGTTGACATCTGCATCAACCATTTCAATATCAGCCTTGTCAAATTCCTTTGTTTTACCATCTTCTAATTTTACTGCAACCTTACCGCTCATAAACTGAAGATAGCAAACTTTACCCAGTCCGTCAGTTGTCATAACTGATGATCCTATAGGAGGCATACCTTTAGCTGCATCAATATAATTTGAATATTCATAGGTTAAACAACATAACAACCTGCCGCATGTTCCTGAAATTTTCCCCGGAGCAATAGGCATACCTTGATCTTTTGCAAGCTTAACATTTATTGTTGCAAATTTTCTCAAAAAACTTGAACAACAAAAAGGCTGACCGCATATCCCGACACCTTCTAATATTGAAGTTTCATCCCGAACACCAATATGTCTGAGATCTATTCTTACCCTCGTAAATGTTTGAGTTAAATCCTTTAACAAGGCTCTGAAATCAACCCTTTCAGGTGCTGTATAATAAAATGTAATTTTTCGTCTGTCAAATGTTATACGACATTGAACAAGATTCATAGACAAATTGTGCTGCTTTACAAGAGCCTGACATTTGAAAAATGCTTGAACCTCTTCTTTTTTTATATCTTCAAGAGTTTGTAAATCACGCTGCGACAGCGTTCTTATCACAGAAAGTGCATCAGGCCTGAGTTTTGATTTATTCCAAATCTTTTCAATTTCCGAATTAACCAAAATTACCTTTAAAGCCTCTTCACCTTTTTCGGTTCTCACAAGAACCATCTGCCCATCCTCAAGGTTAATAGTTTCGGGCACATTCAGTGGATAATATGTATTTTTCAAGTATCTGACAGCAAACTTCATTATACGTATCTTTCTTCTTCTTTCAATTTTCTATTCATAAGTTTTGACAACAATTCTTCTGGGGTAATATCTGTGTATACAGCTTCGTATATTGCACTTGATACAGGCACTTCAAGGTTAAGTTTTTTAGCTAATTCACAAATCGCTTTTGATGTTTTAACCCCTTCTGCAACTGAACCCAACTCGGCAAGAATATCATTAATTTTCTTCCCTTTTGCAAGCATAGAACCTACTGTGTAATTTCTTGACATAGGAGATGAACAAGTTGCAATCAAATCCCCCATTCCTGAAAGTCCGTACAAGGTGGAAGGATTTGCTCCAAGCTGAACACTTACCCTTACAATTTCAGCCATACCACGGGTTAAAAGCGTACCTGAACAGTTATCCCCCAGTCCCATTGTATGCGCAAACCCTGAAGCAATAGCAATTACGTTTTTCAAACTTCCGCCAAGTTCAACTCCGATAACATCCGTGTTAGTATACAGTCTGAATTTGTTAGGAACATTACAAGCTTTTTGCACAAATTGTGCAGTTTCAATATCCTCACAAGCTACACAAGCCGCTGTCGGTTTACCTTGTAAAACTTCTTTAGCAAGCGTAGGACCTGAAAGAATTACAAGTTTTTGATCAGGTAATACCTCTTTGATAACTTCTGACATTCTCATCAATGAAGGTAATTCAATACCTTTTGATGCATTAACAAGTATCTGGCAGTCTTTAATCCCCGCAGCTTTAAGATGCTCGCAAACATCACGAGTTCCAGATGTTGCAACAACAGAAAGAATAATATCGGCATCTTTAATGGCAGAAGCTAAATCGGAAGTTATTTCAACCTTTTTATCAAGCTGAACCTCTAATGGCTTTAAACAGTGCCCATTTTCAATCAAATCAACAGACAAATCTTGAGCCCTGCCCCAGACTGTTATCTGTTCAAAATTATCTGTCAAAAGCCAGGCTAAAGTTAACCCCCAGCATCCGGCACCAAGAACTGTTAATTTCATCCTCTTAATTCCTCCTAAACCGTTGTTTCCTCTTCTCTTATTATTCTTCTTAAAACCCCGCCGTGTTTTTTAAGTTCTAATCTTGCTTCTTGTACATCACTTTTTTTCATAATCATAACAATAGCAGTTTTAATTTCCCAATCACATTTTAATAGTGCTGCCAAAGCTTCACTATGAGTAACATCTGCAATCTGTGAAACAATTCTGATTGCACGATCTTTTAATTTTTCATTATTTGCTTTAAGATCAATCATGAAGTTTTCATATGTTTTTCCGATTTTAATCATCGCACCGGTTGTAAGCATATTTAAAATCATTTTTTGTGCAGTTCCAGCTTTTAAGCGGCTTGAGCCTGCAATAACTTCCGGTCCGACCTCGGCACAAATTACATGCCCTGCATCCTGAGCAATAAGCCCTCTTGAATTACAGGTAATCCCAATAGTTATAGCTCCGGCTTCATCCGCCTGATCAAGGACACCTAAAAGATATTTCGGATTACCACTTGCAGAAATCACGACACAAACATCTTTAGCAGTAAGAACTTTTGCATCCTCTTTACCTTGAGCAAAATTATCCTCAGCACCTTCTACAGCACGCAATAAAGCTTCCTTGCCGCCTGCAATAATTCCTTGTACCATAGATGGGTCAACACTAAACGTAGGAGGACATTCAGAAGCATCTAAAACACCCAGTCTGCCCGAAGTACCTGCACCGAAATAAAATAATCTTCCACCCTTCAAAAAAGCTTTTGCAATCATATCGATTGCTGCGGCAATATTCGGGGCTTCATCCGCAACGACCTTGGCCACAATTTGGTCTTCTTCATTCATTTTACGAACCATATCAATTGTTGATAATAGATCAATATCTTTAGTGTTCTCATTTCTATACTCGGTAATCGCTTCTGTCATATTAAACTCCTTTCCCGAAAATCTTTGGAATACAAATTCCCTTGTTTTCGGTCTACACTAATTTAACCAAATTTGCCATTTCAATTGCTGTTTTTGCAGCATCTGCCCCTTTATTCCCGGCTTTTGTACCGGCTCTTTCAATTGCTTGCTCAATACTATCTGTTGTTAAAACTCCGAAAATCACAGGAACACCTGTTTGCATAGAAGCCTGTGCAACCCCTTTTGATACCTCTGCAGAAACATAATCGAAATGAGGAGTTGAACCTTTTATAACAGCACCCAGAGTAATCACTGCATTATATTTGTTAGATTTTGCACATTTTAAAGCAATAACAGGAATTTCAAACGCGCCCGGAACTTTAACTATATCAATATTATCAGAATTAACACCATGGCGTTTGAGTTCATCAACAGCACCTTCCAACAATTTTGCACCAATAAAATCGTTAAATCTTGAAATAATTATACAAAATTTATCTTCATTTGTTGTAGTTAACTGTCCTTCAAACGTCTTCATTTACTGCTCCTTAAATACCTTCTGTAAAACATACGGACAAGGATAATATTTTCTCCTTGCCCTTACATGATACAATATACAAGCTTATTTTACAATAACAGCGCCAAAAATCTTATAAAAAATATATATAGCAACGAGAATTAATAAAATTCCGCTTATTTTCATAATAACTTCAGAGATTTTATAAAAATTCTTACCGGATTTCATTCTGGAAGTCAAAAACCCTGCAAGAATTAAAATCAACCCCTGCCCGATGGAAAACAGGAATAACATTATAACAGCATTACTGATTTTCCCTGAAATTGATGCGAATGCCATAATACTTGCAAGAATAGGAGTAGAGCAGGGTGTTCCGATGAGCGCAAACACAGCACCCAATATCAACGGATAAAGAAAATCATTATTAACCTTATTTTGCGGAATTTCTTTTATGACAACAGGTAAATCAAACTCAATTACACCAATGATTTTTAACCCCATAATCATAATAATTGAAGCAATAATTAGTGCAAAATAAGGGTTACCGATAAATATTTTTCCCGTAAACGCACAAGCTGCACCAATTATGGCAAATACAACGCCGGTTCCTATTACAAATACAATCATTTGAAAAAGAGTTTTCATCGGTTTTTCATTTGAATACCCTCCGATATAACCAATAATCAACGGCAGCATCGAAAGAGAACAAGGTGAAATAGAGGATAATAAACCTCCTAAAAACGAAGCGCCCAATAAAATATAAATACTGCTTTGATCAGAAAAAAGTTTTATTAAATTCTCCATTAGTGAAGCCCTTTAATACACTGTTCCATTTCATCAGCAGGTAAAGATGATTCAATACGCTTTGCCTGAGTTCCGTCTGAATGCAGCATAATGATGGTTGGCACAAGTGTTACGCGATATTTTTTTATCAATGCGTTTTTCATATCATTACGGTTGTCAACAATAATTTCGGTATACTCAACTTTATCTTCATATTTTGGCATAAGCTCTTTAAAAACTTTTTCCACCTCTTTACATTCAAGACACATCGTAGATGAAAATTTGATAATCTGTGGCTTGCCTGTTGCCTGCGCAATTATTGATGTATCTTTATTAAAAGTCAATCCAAAAAATGCTAAGACCGGCAAAATTAATATTACTAAAATTGTAAAAAGTGATTTTTTATTCATAGTATCCTCCGTACATAAATATACCACATTATTACAAATAAGATAATATTTTTACAATACCTAACTTACCACCTCTTTAGATGATTGCAAATGAACAAATTAATGTTCTAATCGTTTTATAAGCGAGTAATGAGGATAAAACAAAGTGCAGTCTTTAAAGAAGATAATATTTCTTACACTAATCGCTGTTATAACAACAACTTCTCCAACAGCATGCTCTATTGAAGACATGACAGTTAAAGAAGGTAGTGTTTTATCCTTAAATGACTGTATAACTATTGCTCTAAACAACAACCCTAATGTTAAAAATGCCAGATATAATTATGGGATATCCAAAGCTAACGTTAACATTGCAAGATCTGAGTTTTTCCCGACAATAGGCGTCGGCACCGGCTACACATTTAATGATACAAGCTCCTCGCGCAAAATGTATTCCCAGACCGGAACCAACACCTATACTGTAGAAGCTACTCTAAACCAACTTTTGTGGAACTTTGGCAGAACTAACGCAAATATAAAAATGCAAAAATTCTACCTGATAGCTGATCAATATAATTTTGACAATACAGTAAGAGAAACTATATTTAATGTTAAACAAAGATACTTTGAAGTATTAGCAGCAGGTGCAACCGTTGCAATTAATAAAGCCTACGTAGAAATAAATGAACGAAATTACCTGAGAACTAAAGCTTATTTTGAAGAAGGAATTAAATCCAAAATAGATTTAGTTAATGCAGAAGTTACATTGAGTGATTCAAAAATCGCTTTAATCAAATCTCAAAATTCCTACAAAAATTCACTGGTAAACCTTAACAATTCAATGTATGTTCAAAATGCACCCACCTATTCTATTTCAAGCACCGAAGGTTTTAATATTAAAAATAACATCGCTCCGATTGATTTGACAGATATTTCAAAAATTTCAAAACAAGAATCAAATACAGTCCCGGTAAGTGTTAAGGATGCAAAACTTATAACCTCTGTTGAAAAGCTGGAAGTTCTCACAAATTATGAAGTAACGGACTTTCCTTATTCGTTTGAAGAATGTATAAATATGGCATACAAAAACCGGGCAGATTTAAAAGCGTACAATTCAACACTCGATGCTGTAAAAGAAAACCTGGTTTACATTAAACGTAACTACTATCCGTCACTATCAGCCTCTGCAGGTTACGGATTCAGAAATACAAACAGCACAAATTCTTTTAATATCGGACTTAACCTTTCTAGCTCTGTTAACATTATGAACCAGAAATCTCAAGTTGATGCAGCAAAACTTCAGGTTGACATTGCAGAAAATTCACTAAACCAACTTAATAAAGATATATATTTTGAAGTTCAAAACGCGTATATAAACATGATTGAACTCGAAAAACAAATCCCTCTTTTAGAAGTTAAAGTTCGCCAGACACTGGAAAATTTTGAACTTGCAGAAGGCAGATATTATGTAGGATTGGGCGATTATATACAATTACAGGATGCAAAAGTAAACTACAACAACGCTCAATGCTCTTATATAGAAACAATTTATAAATACAACGTTGCAAGAGCAACTTTGGAAAGCGTTATCGCTCTCCCTCAAGAAATAACCATAAGCATAGAGGATAAATAATATGGATTTACAGAGGATAAAAGATAAATATCTAAAGAAAAAATATGTCATTTCAATTGCAGCAATAGCCGCTCTGGGATTATTTGGTATTGTACAATACCAAAATAACAAAATAGTTTACCAAACCCAAAAACTTTCAAAATGTACAATAACTGATATTGTTGAAGCTTCCGGGACAATAAATCCAGTCAATACAGTCAGTGTAGGTTCTACTGTATCGGGGCTTATGAAAGAAATCTATGTTGATTACAACTCTGAAGTAAAAAAAGGACAATTGCTGGCTCAAATTGACCCTGCAAACTTCCAAGCCTCGGTAGACCAAAATCAAGCACAAATTGCCAACGCTGAAGCAAACCTTGCAAGACTTAATGCTGAAATGGTTATGGCTGAAAAAACCTATAATCGCTACAAAAATCTTTATGCAAAAAACTTTGTGGCAAGAAGCGAACTCGATCAAGCCGAAAGTGACTACCTTGCTAAAAAGGCTTCAATTGGGGCTCAAAGAGCTTCCATACGTCAGGCTCGTGCTACTTACAATACTGCAATGACCAACCTTGGTTATACAAAAATAATTGCACCTGTAGACGGAACAATTATTTCCAGAGATATTGACGTAGGTCAGCCGGTTGCCGCAAGCTTTCAAGCTCCGGAACTTTTTAAAATCGCTCAAGACCTGACAAAAATGCAAATCGAAGTAAATGTTTCAGAAGCTGACATTGGACAAGTTAAAGAAGGACAAGAGGTTGAATACAATCTGGACGGGTACCCTGACACAACTTTCCACGGAAAAGTTACCCAAGTAAGACTAGATTCTACTACAACTTCAAATGTTGTAACTTATACCGTCATTGTCAGTGTAAATAACGATGACCTGAAACTAAAACCGGGAATGACCGCAAATGTTTCAATAATCACAAAACGCAGTCAAGATGTTATGTGTGCCCCAACTATTGCGTTAAAATTTACCCCTGAACCTTCAGGACAAAAATACAAAAACAAGGGAATATGGATTTTAGAGCACAATAAACCGGTAAGAATTGATATCAAAGAAGGTTCCAGCGATGATATGAATGTAGAAATCATATCCAAACGATTAAAACTTGGTGATAAAGTAATAATCGGGTCAACCGGCGGTAAAAACTCTAAGAATAAACTAGAGACATCCGACAGACGCCGCGGCGGTCCTCCTGGAATGTTCAGATAAAACAGTAAACAATTATTTTAAAGGAATTTATGAATTTAATTGAAGTAAAACACGCTATAAAAACTTACCAAACCGGAGAAGATTCATTTAATGCATTAAACAATGTATCATTATCTGTAAAAAAAGGGGAATTTGTTGCCATTATGGGAACATCAGGTTCAGGCAAATCCACTTTTATGAACATGTTAGGAACGCTTGATAAACCTACATCCGGAAGCTACTTTCTTGATGGAGAAGATATGCTAAATCTTGATAATGATAAACTTGCAATGGTAAGATGTGAAAAAATCGGGTTTATATTTCAAGGTTTTAATCTTATATCAAGAACCTCAGCACTTGATAACGTATGTCTTCCAATGATTTATAAAGGTGTTCCGGAAAACGAACGTATTGAAAGAGCAAAGTGGGCATTGAAAATCGTAGGACTTGAAAAAAGAGAAGACCATATGCCAAATCAAATGTCAGGCGGACAGCAACAACGTGTTGCAATAGCCCGTGCAATTGTAAATGATGCTCCATTAATACTTGCGGATGAACCGACAGGAAATCTTGATACAAAAACAAGTATTGAAGTTATGGAATTTTTTATCAAACTTAACGAAGAAATGGGAAAAACAATTGTACTTGTAACTCACGAACCTGATATCGCAGAATATACAAAACGGGTAGTAAAATTCAAAGACGGTAATATTATACTGGATGAACAAAAAGAAAAGTGGCTTACCCACAGAAACAGGGAAACTTAATTATGCTGGACTTTAAATCAATATTCAAAATGGCAACTATTTCGCTAAAAATAAATAAAATGAGATCTATTCTGACAAGTTTAGGGATAATAATAGGCGTAAGTGCAGTAATTATTATGCTTGCCGTAGGTTCCGGAGCAAGTAAAAAAATTGCTAAAGATATGGAATCTATGGGAAGTAATCTTCTTATGGTGCGTTCAGCATCTGCAAAATCCGGCGGAGTTAGAATGGGCTCAGGTACACGCCCCTCACTCACAATGAAGGATGCAGAAGCAATAGAAATTAAATGCCGCGGAATTCTTGCCGTTGCTCCATATTCATCTCAAACCCAACAACTCACCTACGGAAACCAAAACTGGTCCACAACTGTTGGCGGAACAACAATGCCATACTTTATGATAAGAAATTACGAAATTGAATCAGGCAGAGGATTTTTACCGGAAGATAATAAAAACAGTACAAAAGTAACTATAATCGGTCAAACTGTTTCAACAGAATTATTTGGAGATGTTGACCCTATAGGAAAAACAATCCGCATTGGAAATGTTCCGTTTAAAGTTGTAGGACTTTTGAAAACAAAAGGCTCAAGCGGTATGGGACACGATCAGGATGATATTGCATTTATTCCAATCACAACAGCTCAAAGAAAAATTTTTGGAACAGATTTTCCAGGAACAGTTAATATGATTACAGTAAAAGCTCAGAACTCCGGAATAATTAATGATACTCAGCTGGATATTACAGAACTTCTACAAGAACGTCACAATATCGGCAAAAATCAGGAAAATGATTTTGAAATTCGTAACCTGGCCGAAATGCAAGAAACAATTAAATCAACAACAAAAACAATGTCACTGCTTTTAGGTGCAATAGCAGGAGTTTCATTGATAGTTGGCGGTATAGGTATTATGAATATTATGCTTGTCTCCGTAACCGAACGTACTAAGGAAATAGGAATTCGTATGGCAATTGGCGCCAAAGCATCAGATATTCGTATTCAGTTTCTGATAGAATCATTTTTACTTTCCATGATCGGCGGGTTAATCGGGGTTGCTATCGGTATTGGAGGTGCTCATTTAATGCAAGCCTTTGCAGGAATGAATATAGCGATTACCCTGTCTTCAATACTACTGTCTTTAGGGTTTTCAGCCGCAATCGGTGTTGGATTCGGATACTACCCTGCATATAAAGCTTCCTTACTCAACCCTATTGATGCTCTCCGCTACGAATAGTCCTCGCCGGATGTGGTATTTTACTACCGACAATAACATTTCTTACTGCTACATTTCAGCTCCGCAAGGTCTTCGCCGAACCCTATACTTTACTAGCAAACCTAACTATTTAAAACAAACATCAACATCCTTTTGCCAAAAATTCTAGGAGACTCACAACTTTGGTCTTTCCGTCTGACAAAGTTAACCCTTGCTTTAGACCCAGCAAACATGCCGGACACGTTGTAATAACATAATCAGCACCTGTTTCAATAATATTCTTTGCTTTCTTTTTAGAAAGTTCAACAGACAACTTGCGGTTTTTAATTGAAAAACTACCGGCAAACCCGCAGCAACCATCATAATCTTCCATCTCTATATATTCTACATTCTCACAATTTGCCAGAATGCGTTTAAAAAAAGAATCATTTTCCAAATGACAAGGCTTATGAAATGTCACTTTTACAGGTTTCTTAAATTTGAATTTTATTCCGCTCAAGACTATCAAATCCCCAATTGAATGAATATTATTCAAATCTTTATCAACATCAATATATTTTGGGTATTCTTTTAACGTATATGCACAGCTTGCGCAGTCTGCAACTATATAATCATAATCGCCTTTGAATTTTTCAAGATTAAATTTTGCAGCCTGAACAAATCGATTCAAGTTTCCCTCTGATAAAAACGGCAGACCACAGCAATCAAAATCGGGTTCAATAAATTCAATCGAAGTATTTTTAAATATTTTGTGAATATAGTTATCGTTTTTTGGAAAAATCTGATTTACGCACCCTTTAAAATACACAACTTTTGCGGAAGGACTGTTTATTGCGTTTTTTTGTGGTCTAAATGGGACACTTAGAACTGAACAAATTTTGATAAATAATCCAAAAACCTGCATGCTCTCCAGCAGACTTATTAATTTTCCCCAAAAAGTATTTTTCATATATTCATACTTAGCAAAGCTTAAAATCCTGCAAACATCAATCCCGCTTGGACAAAAATCATTACACTTACCACATCTTAAACACATATCCAAATATTTATTTATATTCTTTGACAGCGCCAATTCACCTTTTGTGACTCCGTAAAGCATTATAAACTTGCCTTTACTTACAACACATTCGTTTGGATTAAGTTCGTATAACGGACAGGCCTGCTGGCATAATCCACATTTTGAACATTTATTCAAATCCTGCTGAAAATCTTTTAAATTCTTCATAATTCAAATATAGCACATAAAAAACGATAATCTGTCTTTACATATATTTACAAAACATCCGTAAAATTAAATTATTTATAAAAAAAGCCGATTACATAAATATCTTAGTATAAAAGGGTATTAACATGTCAGAATCTAATTTTACATTTAACAGACCATATAAACCTTTCGGTATGAACGTAAAAGTTCCGGAAAGAAGTATTCAACAGGCAGGAGAAACTCTGGCTGAAATTGTTAAATCCCCTGCAACACCGCTGTTTGAATTTCTTGAAGAGAATGAGGCTGTTTTTAACGGAGATGTTGCATTTGAAATCAGCAAAACCAATGCACAAAACTTCACAATCGGTTCTGCAATGAGAATCGAAGATGAAAAAATTAACGGTAAAAACCCTAGTTTTGATATGCATTTTTAAATAAATAATACCCAAAAACTATGAAGTAAACAAATAAGCATATTGTTTGTTATACTCTTCGACTTCAGATACTATCTGATGCTTAAGCATATCTTCCGGAATATAATCTAAATATTTAATTACCGATTTTTTAACAGGATATGGCATTCCGTGGAGTTCTTTTGCAGCAATTTCAGCCTTTTTAATAATATTATATGCCACAATATTTTCCAAAGTAGGAGTTAACTGATCATTAAGTATTAAGTGATCATACAAAGACCCCCTTGTAACCTCTACAGTCAAATCCCCCTTTGAAGTTGCACCAAGGTAAATATCATTCGGGTATATATTACCAATCGCGTATAAATCACGCAATTTAGCTCGATTATCATTTGAAATATATGATAACGACGGTTTTAAAAAAGTTTGTCCGAAGGTTATTGGATTAATTTTCATAGAAATATAAAAAAGTGTAATAAATATTTTTTGCTAGATTTGTTTAAATTCTTTACATAAAATATTTAAAGCTTCAGCCAAAACCTTTGACCAACCATTCTGAGACTCTGCCTGAAGCGGTTTTACAGAATTATACCAACCAACGTTGTCTCCGTTGAGCTTAAACCAACGAAAATTTGTATATTTGTTAAAAAGTCCCAAGGTTTTCACTCCAAGTGCACCGGCTAGATTTAAAATAACATTATCTGTAGAAATAACAATGTCCATAGATTTTAACGCACAAGCAGTATCTGTAAATGTTTTAAAAGTATTGCCAAGATTAATTACACCGTCGCTTTCCACTAATTCTTTCTGAAGCACATAAAAATCCGCATTATCTAGGGTAAAAAATGTTTTAAATTTTGAAAAATCTATATCACGTTCCCCGTAATTCGCATCTTTATTGCCGCATAATGCTATGCCGACTCTTAACTTACCGGAATGTTTCAAATATTTTTGAGAGTATGCATTTACCAGATCTTTACTGACTTCTAAATATTTATCTGTATAAGGAATTTTATCAGAATTAATTTTTAACACATATGGAGTATCTAAAAGTGCCATATGATAATCATAATCAAGCTTTGACAAATCTCGATTACAAGAAATAAGTTCAATCCCGTCTGATATTATACTTGAAGACTTTATCAAATCATACACAGAATCCTGAACTACAAAAATTATTTTTTTTGCAATCTTTTTTAATAGCGGAATAAACCTGCAATACATGAAAGTATCGCCAAACCCTTGTTCATAATGAACAAGCAAAACTTTATCAGATATATCTGATTCTAAATTCCATCTTTTTGTCATATCAATATCTATAGGATATTTTAAATTAACATCATCAATATTGAACCTATATGTGAAATATTTATGCCCGGTTTCAAAATTTCCGCAACTAATCAGAAAACCGCCATAGTTATAATAATCAACCTCCGTAGGAGAATTTTTTAGTAATTTTTTATATAACTTATTAGCCTGAATTTTATCTCCAAGTTTTTCATAACAAAAGATTAATCCATGCAAAGCAAGTCTATCATTAGGTTTTAGAGCATTTGCCTTTTTATAACAGACAACCTGTTCTTTCAAAGACATATCTCCATATGTTTTTGCGTATAAACTTGCCAGAATTGTGTAAATAACAGACTTAGTAGTATCAAATTTTAAATATGTTTCATAATACCGAATAGCCGTTTTGTAATCGTTCAATCGCAAATTATAACAGTTAGCAAGAGTAAGAAATCTCAAAGGTTTATTATTTTCTTTCATCTCGTAAAGTTTTAGAAATTCAATTGCAGTATAATTCCGTCCAAGATTTAGTAAAATCTCTGCAATCTGATAATAACTATCAGATTGCAATTCAGATTTAGTAATCAAAAATCTATATAGAAAAAGAGCATTTATAAATTCATGTTTATCAAACTTTTCTTTTGCAAAATTTTTAACCGCCTGAAATAGTTCGGATTTCATTCCAGCAGGTGCATTCTGCTTCATTGACACAAATTTTTTATAAATATGAAAAACATCTTCTCCGACAATCTCTGCCTGTGAATATATGAAACTGTCTAAGTCATATAAAAGCTTGTCAGGAATATCGTTTTTACAACATGCACAACTATCACATTCAAACAAACTTTTAATATCATTTATTAACATAGAATTATAATACCATATCAGGCAAAATTCCCCTTGGTACATTCATACGAATTTATTACAATTCTGTAATATTTCTACTAAAATAGTAGCAAAAATTTTTTTTCACATGTATTATATGAAACATCTAAACTAACATGCCAGCCCTATATGGTCAAAATAATCGGCATTTATATAGTATAAATCGCACAGCTAATAATATCAGAAAGGATTGCACAAATGAGTTACGTTAGACCAGTAAGCATGGATGACACTCTTAACCTTATGTTTAAAACTTTATCACCGGGAATGGAGAGAAAACTGGAAAATTTTAACGGTTTTAGGAAAATCTCTGTATATAGAGGTGATACATACATGAACAAAATCACAAGAAAACTATCTGATCCGCCTATACTTTTCATTAGAAACTTACAAAATATCGGGACAAAAGAAGAACCTAAAATGGCAACAAAAGCTCTTGCATTTAAGGTTCCAAAAGGTGATATCATTGTTACTTTCAATGAGGCGGGCAACAGTCTGAAAGGTGTTTTCCTTGAAATTTACAGAAACGGATTTCAGGCATATAAAAGGTTATACGACAGTCTGGCAGAAGTTCGTCAGGATGGATATTTCTTAAGTTCAGTATCTGCTATGGCAAAAAAAGACTTCATACCACCGTATTTGTACAATCCAAACAGACATTTATTGGATATATAATATATAATAATAAAAAAGAAGGTCAACTACCTTCTTTTTTTATCAATTATCTAACTGCAATTTTATTTGTTCTATATCCTGAAAATCACTGGGGCGGGATTTTTTAGTTTCATTTGACAACACCATAACAGCTGATACTTTCGCTGTTTTTCGTTTGGTATTTGGAGGAAATAGTGTGATATCATCATATTCATATCCTTTTATAAGATTGGCCACTTTTGCCTTATCCAAAGGATTAAGATACATTGATGATACACTAATATTACTTATATGCCCCTGATCATCAACAACAAACGAATAGTAAAACCATGCCCCGTTTCCATATTGATCAAGCTCTTTTATCGCTAAACTATCATCCAATATGCGATTTACAAAATTACTTTTCCAGGTACTCCAATCAACCTGCTGATACATGTAACGTCTTTGCCCCGGAGTTTTATTCTTGTGAATTTTTGAAAAATTCTTAGCATTATCAAGCATTGCATCAAGATGACTATCATCAAGATTATCATAATTAATATTATCTGAATGGTTTAATCCACCATCTTGATTATCAAACCCGTTACCGCTGTTGCTAAATGAACCGGAACTTGTAAATGATGTATTCCTATTTTCAATATCGGAGCTATTACTGAAATTTACACCCGCATTACTCACTCCGGATGAACTGTTTATATTAATATTAGAATTGTTTGCAGCAATCTGTTTATTAGTAATATTTGATTCACCAAGTTTGATTTTTACAGAATCATTATTAGATAATTCGGTATTTTCATGAGTAATTTCAAAATTCTGATTAGAAAATTTAACACGCCGAGTTTGCGTCGTTGCACTATCAAGAGAAAGAACAAACACCGTAACAAACACAAATACAATTACACAAATTATCCATCCGATTTTATTCATAAACACCTAATCCAGTGTTGCCAATAACTCATTAAAATTATTTATTTTATACATAGTCGCACTCAGCATATGTGTCTCCGCAATCAATAGCGCTGTAGGAACAAGTGCTGTTACAAAACTCAAAAACATTCCCTGAATATCTCCGCCGATCTCAGTAATAAAATATGATACGTTCATTGTAAATTCAATAAGAATAATGAAACAAGCAATAAACATCACAACATTCCGTTCACGTTCTAAACTACGCATAGAATCTAATCCTAAAACCGTAACCCCATGACTTGCATAATCGTGAAATCCGTCAAATTTAATAATTTCAGATCCTTTAATCTGTTTACCTATAGTAAATGCTCTGACAAATGAAAAGAACGCAAAAATAATCAAAAACGTTGCCAGGGTAAGAAATATAGGACTAAATCTTAAACCAGATATACGAACCCAGTTTGCAGCTTCAGGAAAACAACTGGCTAAAGTATTTGAAACACCATATGCCAAAAACGGAGAAGTTAGTAATCCTACAAATACTTCTACCACCATTTTTAATTGATTATTTACCAGTGCACTTTTTACACTATTAATTTTATTTTGGCTTAATTTATTCACATATGAGCTTATTAAACCCCTATAGCTTTTCATAACAGTTTCAAAGTCTTCCCTGTATTCACAATTTGTAAGGAGTTGTTTGTAATTTTTAATCTGAAACTTAAACCAGCCGCCGGCAACAGTAACTGCGGCCAACGAACCAACAAACAGTAATGAAACAAATAATGATGCTGCCGCAAAGCCCGGAATTGCTTTATAATAAAATAAGTTCATCACATAAATTACAAACAAGAACAATAACGCGATACCCACAATTAAACGTTGTGCAATATCTGAATCACCAAGCCTTTTAGTTTGATTAAAATCTAAAAGAGAATACACACCCTGCCTTAAAATTAAACATATTGCCAAAACTATCGCAGTCACGCAAACCAAAAACCCAACATTTGTAGTTAAATTCAAAACAGATGATGAATTATCTATTTTAAACCCTAAAAGGAAATTTGTTATGCCAAAAGATGAAACAACCGCAAGAATAACCATAGCAGCATTTAAACAAAAACTTGTGATTCCTGCAGATTTTATATTACCTTTTAATTCTAAAATTTTAAATCCAATTTCTTTAATAATCGTAATTCTGTTATGTTCAATATCGGTATCAAAAATATCATTGCCGGATTTATTCTGTTGAGAAAAATTTGACACTTGTTTTCTTATATTGTTATTCATAGAATTTTCCTTAATTTCAACACCCGTACTAACTTTAATATTATCCGTAACGGCAATATTAACACTTGATGGTACATTTACCGAACCTTCAATTACATGCGGAAGGGATGCTTCGCTTATTGTAAATTCAGGTGTCAGCAATATTTTTGAAAAAACTTTGTTATTGCATAAAACACCTTTTGAATTATTAGAATTTACTAAAACATAATTATTATACTTAGATGCAAAAATAAGTTTTAGCACGACATCATCAGGGAGTTCTGCCACAACAAAATCACAGGAAGGACTATTACCAATGATAATATTAGCCGTATTTTCAAACTCTTTTAAGATATTACCATATTTTACAGTAACTTTCACAATAAATTACCTTCCGATCGCATTTAAAAAACGTCTTAAAGATCTGTTTGTTGTAGCTTCGTTGCCAATAATAAGATGTTGTTCGCCAAGTACAGGTCCAAGGGTTTCTTTAACAATGTCCAACTTTTCAGGTGCAGCATATAAAAACATCATAGCAAAATCATCTGCCTGATTTTTTATATTAGAAACATCTTGTGGTAAAGTTTCCCAATCAATCTGTTTTTCTACAGCTCCTTCATTTTCCAAATCTCCAATTACGACAACCGCAGGAATATAACCTTCTTTATCCATATTCATTGCATGATTAAATGCTTTTTTTAGCGCAAGCCCGTACGCTGTCCCGTATTCATTTGAATCAAGCTGGGTAAATTTTTCCATAGACTTACGTACCTCAGCACTAGACTGTGGAGAGCCTTCGTATATCAAATATGAATCCTCAGACACTCTCAATATTTTAATATGATCCTCAGGATCAAGCATTGAACATAGCTGCCTGATAAGCATTTTCTGAGCCGGAAGATTTTTCATATTAGAAGCAGACGAATCAACTACAAAAATTACAGCAGCCTTATGAAAGTCATCTACCTTTAGTTTTGATAAACCAAAAATTCCAAGACATATCATTAAAAAAAATATAACTGCAAACAATATTATTTTAAATGTATTATTCATACAAAGAAAATAGCACAAAAATGTAAATAGTGTAATCATATGAATGATGTAAAAGGGTTAGTTAATAGTAATTCTTGACTGAAATATTTATGCTAAACTTATACCAAGGAGAACTTTAATTATGTATACAATTAAAGAAGTTGCAGACATTATGGAAGTATCCGAACACACCTTGAGATTTTGGGCAAAAAGCGGATTTTTCCCGTTTGTAAAAAGGGACTCAAATAATATCAGAAAATTTTCTAAAAACGATCTGGAATGGGTCAAAATTGTTAGATGCCTCCGTGCTGTAGGCACAGACAATAAATCCATTAAAAGATATATTGATCTTTGTATAAAAGGAGATTCTACAATCCCTGAGCGCTACGGAATTATTCAAGCAACAAAAATTAAGGCACAAGCCCAAATGCAAGAATTACAACAGCAGCTAAACCTGCTTGAATATAAAGAAAAATTCTACCAGAACCTTATAGAAAATAATCTGAAAGATTCCTGGAATCCTATGAATAAATTAGAACCAGAAACAGAAGCAGTTTAACAAAACAAGCCTATTCTTCAACATGCTCCAGCGCCTTCTCCAAGATGATTTTTACATGTTCATCATCCAATGAATAATAAACATTTTTACCCTTCTTTTGAGCGCGCACGAGTTTTGCCGTTCTCAATACTTTTAGTTGATGTGAAACTGCAGATTTGGTCATATTTAAAAGTACCGCAAGATCTCCAACACACATTTCACTTTCTTCTAACGCCCACAACAGCTGTATGCGTGTACCATCCCCCATAACCTTAAAAAAGTCTGACAATTCATACAACAAATTCATTTCCGGCATATTAGGTTTAACCCTGTTAACAATGTCAATATTTATAGCCTCACAATCAGATTTCTTGTTTTCCATAATTATTTACAATCCTCTATAAATATACTTATCTATATATTATTATACTACATACACATGAACAGTTGTTCAACTGTATGAATTTTTGTTACAAGCTTGATTTTATGCACTTGACAATTGAACAGATATTCAATTATAATATAATTGAACAACTGTTCAACTTTTGGAGGAACCTATGTGCAATAGCCACGAATTCCATCAGGAAAGTAAACATGAAACATCACCGATAATTAGGGCTGCCGTTGCAATAATTATTGTAATGACAGCATTATTTATTCCTTCTTCTCCAATTATTAAATTCGCATTATTTTCAGCAGCATATCTTATTGCAGGTGCTGATATTTTAATGAAAGCATTTAAGAATATTTTAAACGGAGAATTATTTGACGAAAACTTTCTTATGGGAGCTGCAACATTAGGAGCTTTTGCAATAAAAGAGTATCCTGAAGCTATTATGGTTATGGTACTTTATCAAATAGGAGAATACCTTCAGGATAAAGCCATTGAAAAATCAAAAAAATCCATAACAGAACTTATGGATATACGACCGGACTATGCAAACATTGAAAAAAAAGGTCAAATCACACAAACCTCACCTGGTGCAGTTAAAATAAATGATTTAGTAATTGTAATTACTGGAGAAAAAATCCCATTAGACGGGATTGTAACAGAAGGAAGTGCTATTATTGACACCTCTGCATTAACAGGAGAATCCATACCCAAAAAAATCACCGTTGGCGATAGTGCAATAAGCGGTAGTATCAATACAAATGGTGTTATAAAAATTCGTGTAACAAAAGAATACGAAAATTCAACTGTAGCAAAAATATTAGAACTTGTAGAGCATTCTGCATCTAAAAAAACAAAAACCGAAAATTTCATAACAAAATTTGCAAAATATTATACCCCGGCAGTTGTTGCAGGTGCATTATTACTCGCAGCCCTACCTACTGTATTATTCAATGCATCATTTGAGGTTTGGTTATCCAGAGCCTTGACTTTTCTTGTGATTTCTTGCCCATGTGCACTTGTAATATCAGTTCCTTTAGGGTTTTTCGCAGGAATAGGCAGAGCTTCCAAATGCGGAATTCTTATCAAAGGAAGCAGCTATATTGAAACACTTTCAAAAGCCGGAACTGTTCTATTTGATAAAACAGGAACACTTACAAAAGGTTCGTTTAAAGTTACTAAAATAGAACCACAAGATAAAGTTTCAAAAAATAAACTCCTGGAAACAGCGGCAATGGCGGAAAATTTTTCAAATCATCCTATTGCACTTTCCCTCAAAGAAGAATATGCAAAATCCATCCAAAACAACAGGATATTAGAAGTTACAGAAATTGCAGGAAAGGGAGTTAAAGCAAAAATCGATGGACAAAAAACCCTTGTCGGAAACAACAAACTAATGGAAATGTTTAACATCAAGTTTACCCCGACACAAGATTGCGGAACAGTTATTTATGTTGCCCAAAACAACAATTATCTTGGTTACATTGTTATATCTGACGAAATTAAAGAAGATGCTCCAAATGCAATTCTTGAATTAAAAAAATTAGGTCAAAATACAATTATGCTTACCGGAGATACTTCCAAAACTGCTGAAAAAGTCGCAAATGTATTAAATATTGATAAAGTTTATTCACAACTTCTTCCGGTTGATAAAGTTGAAAAAGTGGAAAAAATCATAAATTCAAACAGAAATATAAAAAGCGTAATCTTTGCCGGTGACGGTATAAATGATGCTCCGGTACTAACAAGAGCAGATGTTGGAATTGCAATGGGCGCTCTGGGTTCAGATGCGGCAATTGAAGCCGCTGATATCGTAATAATGGACGATAAACCTTCTAAAATTGCTGATGCTATAAAAATTTCAAAAAAAACAATGACTATTGTGAAACAAAATATTATATTTGCAATTGGCATAAAAATACTATTTTTAATCTTTGGAGCATTGGGATTGATTACAATGTGGGGAGCAGTATTTGCAGATGTCGGGGTAACAGTAATAGCCATACTAAATTCACTGCGAGCCTTGAAAATTTAGTTTTGCAAATAAAAAGTCTCTTATAAAGAGGCTTGTTAGGTATATCAACAAACCAATCCGGGGAAGATGTTGCAATTTTTTTTCCATCTTCAACCATTTTATTGAGGAAGTTTTTAACATCATCAATGCTAGGTGATTTCTCAAAATAATCTGTTAAGTCAACAACCCCATCATCAGTTTTGAATTGATATGGGTTACCATTTTTATCATATTTTGTACACCATTTCTCATTCTAAACCGTCTTCGAATTAAACACAATATTGGCCCGCTCATATCGCGGATTATCTACTATAGCAAGGTGTACAAAGTTTAGTTTTGTAAACTCTCTGACATACGGGATATTGTTTTCAGTTCCGCCCTCGTCGTCTTGTTCCAAAAAATCATAAGAACATGACACAGACCATTTTTTATCAGTAATCAGATTTTGTGCGGTTTCATCCCAAATTACACCCTCGCACCAATACCAACCGTCTTTTTCGTTATAATATGCGTTAGATATTACACCTACACGTAAATCGTCCGCATTATCAACTGTAACGTCTGTGTGATTGATTATTACCGGCGTCCCAATAATGGTATTTAGCGATTTATCAAGGGTTTCCTTGCGTACTAATACGTTTCCGTATTGCCCCGGGTAAGCCTGCCAATCCCGGCTGTATGAAGCGTGATTTAAACCGCTTACCCTTCCCCCGAATCGTCTATATCGTCAAGGGTTATTATTGCGTTGCAAAAAGTTTGTGATTGAGTTTTTGATTTTCGTGAAAATATTTCTGCCCACATTTTAAAATTTTCTAAAAATTTGCGGAACTGGACAGAAAACAATAGCTATGACATAAGAAAACCCTTTGATTTGTTCATCAAAGGGTCTAATCGTTCTATTAATCTGGGGCGGAAGGATTCGAACCTCCGAGATGGCTGGACCAAAACCAGCTGCCTTACCACTTGGCGACGCCCCACCGTATTGGTCACATCCATTATTGTATACGGTAAAAATATATTGTCAATATTTAAATTATTTCTCCAAAATATCATAAACAATAATATTATCAGGATTATCACTAGCAAAAATTTCTATTTTCTGATTTAATATCTGCAAAAAGGAGAGGAAAATGCAAGTTTCCAGAATTTTTCAAAAGGCAGTCAAAAACGGAGGTCAAATTCTCAACAACGGATCTGTATATACCTGTAAACGCTCAAAACATAAACCGAACAGATATATTCAAAAAGTTATTGAACCCGCAGGGAATTATACCATACATATTATTGAAAACGGAGCTGTCACAAAAAGAATTTCAAAATATTTCTTAAATGGAAACTCAACACTCACTGATACCTGGGATTTTGTAAAACAAAATGGCATAAATTTAAGTTCCGCAAATTTGAATGAAGGTAAATCGATTTTAAACAGAGTGTTTGAAAAAATTGGAGAACTTAAAATTAAGCAAGACGGATTCATTTATCTTCATCATATCGGGCAACCGGACACTTATATAACAGAAATAAAAACATTAAACGGAATATCTTCAACCCCAAAACCTTTCAGTTCATTTGCTTGGTTAAATAACAAATTCTATGAGCATTTTAACAAATAGGACTAAACGGACTTTTTTCTTTGGCAAAAATTATTTCTACACTGTCACCTATTATTTGTTTTAAAACAGGTAAAATCAGAACCTCAGCCTCAAAATGCCCAATATCGTAAAGCACTATTTCACTATCCAATGCTGTATGAAATTTCAAATCGCCGGTCACAAGACAATCCGCTCCAAGCTCTTTTGCTTCTTCAATAAACTCAGAACCGCTGCCGGCACAAAATGCTACTTTAGAAAGACTCTTAATCTCTTTATTATTGACAATTCTTGCTGATGGGAATTTTTTTGAAATAATTTTTGAAAACTCATCAACAGCCACCCCTGATGGGAATTTCACAAGACGTAAAAATTCATGTTCAATATTTACACGAATTTTATCAAGCTCCAGTGCTGAAATAAGGGTATCTGTTGTCCCGCCATTTGCTTTATCAAGATTTGTATGGACCGAATAGATATTAATATCTCTCCATTCTACAGGCACATAAAAGCTTGGATGATGCGAAACAATCATATCACACCCATAATCTTTAGCCTGAAAAACCACATTATTAGTCGGGGTTAAACAAAGCATAATTTTTGAAATATCCTGATGTTTTGTTTCTACCACCCAGCCAGAAGGATCCCATAATTCTGCTGTTAAAATCGGTGCAAAATCTTCTATTTTTTTTATTATTTCGTATTTATTCATTTATGTACTCTAAAATTTTCCTTGCAATAACAGTTTTTGGTGCCTTTTCAAATTTTTGAATTCCACCGGATTTATCCAAAATTGAAACCTCGTTTTCATCAGAAGAAAATCCAATATCACTACGGGAAATATCATTTGCGACAAGAAAATCGCAGCCTTTTTTGATTATTTTATCTTTTGCATTTGCCAATAAATTTTCACTTTCTGCACAAAATCCAACAACACATTGGTGGGTTTTTACCACACATAAACTTTTCAATATATCAGGATTTTCAACAAGTTCCAGTGTTAAAACTCCGCTGCCGTCTTTTTTAAGCTTTTGCGCAGCACAATTTTTCACACGATAATCAGCAACAGCAGCAGCCATTATCACTATATCAGAAGTTTCAAATTCAGCCATCACAGCATTTTGCATATCAATTGCAGACTTAACCTTCACAACTTTAAACGGGGCTTCAAACGGTTGTGTAGTTACCAACACAACATCAGCTCCCATTGCAAAAGCAGATTTTGCAAGAGCCAATCCCATTTTTCCGGATGAATAGTTTGAGATATACCGTACCGGATCAATTTCTTCAATCGTACCGCCGCAAGTTATCACGACTTTTTTGTTCTTTAACTTCTCGGAAAAACTCAACGCCTCAACCACAGCATAATAAATCTTATCAAGTGAGCACAGACGACCTTTTCCAAGATAACCACAAGCCAAAAAACCACTCTCAGGCGACAGACACTCAATTCCCCTTGATTCAAGTTTCGCTAAATTTTCTTGCACCGCAGGATTTTGCCACATATTACAATTCATTGCAGGTGCAATAATCATTTTTTTTGAAAAGGCACACGCAATTGACGTTAACAAATTGTCGGCAATCCCCTGTGCTATTTTCGAAATAGTATTGGCAGTTGCCGGTGCAATAAGCATAATATCAGCTTCATCAGCAAGTGATATATGTTCAGGTTTCCAGTTTTGAACATCGAACTCCTGTACATAAACTTCATTTTGACTCAAATTCTGCAAAGTAAGTTTAGTTACAAAATTCAACGAATTTGGAGTACAGACAACTTTTACGACCGCCCCGTTTCTCTTAAACTTTCTGATAAGCTCACAAATTTTATACGCAGCAATCCCGCCGGTAATACCTATTAAAATTGTTTTACCGCTAAGCATTAAGTTCATCCCTTGTAATTTGTTCAATTTCAGAAACTGCATGTTCTAAATCGTCATTAATTACTGTGTAATCATACTGTTTTGAACGTTCCAATTCAATTTTCACAAAATCAAGACGACTTTGAATAGTTTGCTCATCCTCAGTATTTCTACCACGCAGTCTGTGTTCTAATTCCTCATAGGAAGGAGGTGCAATAAAAATCAAAACAGCTTCAGGCATCTTTTTCTTAACCTGCAATGCCCCTTGCGTTTCAATTTCAAGGATAATGTTCATACCTTCTGCAAATTTCTGGTTAATATATTTTTGCTTAGTACCGTAAAAATTTCCGGCAAATTGTGCATATTCAAGAAATTTGTCCTTTTTAATACAATCTTCAAATTCTTCTTTTGTTATAAAAAAGTAATTTATACCGTCAACTTCCCCCTGACGAGGTTGTCTTGTAGTACAAGAAACAGACAGGATAAACTCTTTAGAGTTTCTTTGCATAAACTCTTTTAATACAGTGCCTTTACCAACACCCGAGCAACCGGAAATCACAAACAATTTTTTATTCATAGATAGATTATACTATGAAGATAAAAAATAATTAATTTTTCCTTAATTTTATTAATAATCTTTCAAAAAAGGTGTATAAATAATATTGTATATAAGAAAAGGAGGGAATATTCATGATTAAACCTTTAGGTGAAAGAATTGTTATTAAAGTTATTGAGGATACAGAACAAACTTCAGGCGGAATTTTTATTCCTGACAGTGCTAAAGAAAAACCGCAAAAAGGTGAAGTTGTTGCAGTAGGTCCTGGTAAATTAAACGATAAGGGTGAAAGAGAACCTATGGATGTTAAAGTTGGGGATAAAGTTCTTTACGCCAAGTATTCAGGAACAGATGTAAAAGTTGATGGTACTGAATACAAAATTCTATCAATCAAAGATGCTCTAGCAATTATTGATTAGTAGATTTTTGCAATAACAAAACGTAAGCAGAGTTATCGTCATTGCGGGAGAACGTAGTGACCGAGGCAATCCAGAGAAAAAACTCTGACACAGAAATTAATAATCTGTAAATTATCATTTCCGGATTACTTTGCTACTGCTAGTAATAACGTAAACAAACAATATTCAGACAAAGATTAAGTGATACAAATAAGGAGAAATAAAATGGCAAAACGTATTATTTTTGACGAAGAAGCAAGAAAATCGCTTCTTAAAGGGATTGATGCAGTTGCCGATGCGGTAAAAGTTACACTTGGACCAAAAGGCAGAAACGTAATCTTAACAAAAAAATTCGGTGCACCACAAATCGTTAATGACGGTGTTACAATCGCTAAAGAAATCGAATTAAAAGATGCTCTTGAAAATTCAGGTGCACAATTACTAAAAGAAGTTTCATCAAAAACAAATGACGTTGCAGGTGACGGTACAACAACAGCATCAGTACTTGCTCAAGCAATTGTTCGTGAAGGGTTGAAAAATCTTACAGCAGGGGCTAACCCGATATCTATGAAACGAGGTATAGACAGGGCAGTAGAAGCTTCTGTAGCTAAAATTAAAGCTATGTCAAGACCTGTTAATACAAAAGAAGAAATCGCACAAGTTGCAGCAATCTCAGCAGGTAACAACAAAGAAATCGGTGAACTTATTGCAGAAGCAATGGAAAAGGTTGGACACGATGGTGTTATAACTGTTGAAGAATCTAAATCTTTCGGGACAAATCTAAAAGTTGTTGAAGGTATGCAATTTGATAAAGGGTATATCTCTCCATACTTTGTAACAGATCCTGAAAGAATGGAAGCAGTATTGGAAGATGCTTACGTACTTTGCGTAAACAAAAAAATCAACTTAATTGCAGATTTAGTTCCTGTACTGGAACAAGTTGCTCGTGACGGACGTTCATTACTTCTTATCGCAGAAGATGTTGAAGGTGAAGCATTAGCAACACTGGTTGTAAACACAATGAGAAAAGTTTTAAGAGCTGTTGCAGTAAAAGCTCCGGGCTTTGGCGACAGAAGAAAAGCTATGCTTGAAGATATCGCAATTCTTACAGGCGGCGAAATGTTCACTGAAGAACTTGGAATTAAATTAGAAAACGTAACTACTCAAATGATGGGTAAAGCAAAAAGAGTTACAGTAACAAAAGACGAAACAACAATTGTTGTAGGCGATGAAACAAAAGCTGCAGTTCAAGAAAGAATTAAATTAATCAAACACCAAATCGATGCCAGCGATAGCGAATACGATAAAGAAAAACTTCACGAACGTGCTGCAAAATTATCAGGCGGCGTTGCACTAATTGAAGTTGGTGCAGCATCAGAAGTTGAACTTAAAGAAAGAAAATTAAGAATTGAAGATGCTCTAAACGCAACAAGAGCAGCAAATGAAGAAGGTATCGTTCCAGGTGGTGGTGTAGCATTACTAAGAGTTCAACAAGAACTTAATTCAAAACTTGATTCAATGGAATTTGAATCTGATGACGAAAAAGTCGGCTACAAAATATTAACAGCAGCACTTGATGTACCATTAAGAGCAATTGCACGTAACGCAGGTGCTAAAGCTGATGTAGTAGTGGATTGTGTATTAGAAAAAGAAGGAGCATACGGATATGATGCACTAAACAGCAAATACGTTGATATGTTCCAAGCAGGAATTGTTGACCCTGCAAAAGTTACAAGATCAGCTTTAATTAATGCAGCCTCAGTAGGCTCAATGTTGTTGACTACAGAAGCTGCAGTAGTTGATATTCCTGAAGAAAAACCTGCACCTGATATGTCAGCAATGGCAGGCATGGGTGGCATGGGTGGTATGATGTAAGTATTTGCCCAAATAAATGAATTGAACCGGGTAGCACATAAGTACTGCCCGGTTCTTATATTCAATTCTCATCCTAATCCTCTCCATTGGAGAAGGGTCAATTAATTATTTTTTTATTTGTTACGTTTTAATTTTATCTTTATCCCTAAAATAGTAATTATTTTATGCTTTTTATCATTTTTTATATTGAAAATTTTTATAACCAACATCTCAATAAATTTCAATATATTATAAATTTCATACGGATATTTCACAATTTTTGCAAAATCACGTTTATCAACTCGGCTTAAATATTTAAATGTACACCCGTCACCTTTTGCTTTTTTCAAAAGTTCACGCATTTTACCATAAAACTCTTTTCTAAATTTGTTATTAGGCTTCCGATAAAAATCTCTACAACCAAGATATGCCACCCGCCAATAGTATTCAATTATTTCAGGTGTCCAGCAATTATTTCTGATTAAAGCTTCTCTATTGCGAGAACGCTGAGTAACATAACTAACAATTGATCGTTTTACAGTATTACAAGATGAATTCTGAGCATCCATACGATAAAAATAAAACGGTTCCGGCAATATAGTAATTTTAGAAGCCAAAGACGCAGTTTCTGCTATGAAAGGATTATCTTCATATGGTCTTACATCTTCAACCATTTTGATATTATTTTCTACAAGCCAGCTTCTTTTATAAACACAACTCCAAATAGATGCAAAATGTGATATAAGCTTAGGACATTCCTTTAAGGTAAAAGAAGAATTCATATTATATATATCAAGAACAAATTTACTGATACGTTTAACATCATTTGCAGAATCATCAACATACCAGAAAGCACCTTTCACCATATCAGAATCCGTTTCAACAGCCTTTTGATAAAGTTTTTCATACATATCCGGAGCAATCCAGTCATCTGATTCAACGATTCCAATATATTCTCCTCTTGCGATATTTAAACCATAGTTTATTGCAGAAGCATAGCCGCCGTTTTGTTTATGTACTGCAACAATTCTGTTATCTTTTGATGCGTACCTGTCAATAATTTCACCGCAATTATCAGGAGAACCATCATTTATACAAATAATTTCAATATCTTTTAGCGTTTGATTTATAACACTATCCAAACACTGCTCCAAATACTTTTCAACATTATACACAGGTATAATTACAGACACTTTAATCTCTGTCATAATAAAACATTCTCCTTAATTCCAAACAATACTTGATAAAAAATATCAAATCCTCTTGATAATTCATGTCATGAAATAACATATTTGTCAACGAATACTTGTCAACCATTCACATTATGACAAAACTCCTTAATAAGTAAGATATAAAGGGAAGACTATGGATGAAATTCAATTAAAAAAGCTGTTCGGGCAGCGTGTGAAACAACTACGCAAAAACAAAAAACTAACTCAAGAGGAGTTAGCAGAGTTAATTTGGATGGATCCTCAACATTTTTGTAAAATGGAAAACGGAAGCCATTTTCCTTCCCTCAAAAATCTTTTAAAACTCGCTACTGCACTGGAAATCGACGTAAAAGAACTATTTAACTACAATGAAACCCCCGAAAACGAAACCATCAGAAAAATAAATTCAACAATAAAAAAACTCAATGACAAAGAATTACTGTTCTTAAACAAAACAATAAATTCAATGCTTGAATTAAGATAAAATTACTTCTTCCCCTCCTTAGCCAAACATGCTGCGAAAGAAGTTAACGGTATTGCTTGCTATATTACCCCAGACGAAACCTTTTGCCATATCATTATTGTACGTAAATCCCGGCACTCCGAATCCGCCCCATCCCAAACTACCAAAGCCTCCGAAACCTCCAAAGCCTCCGCCATACCAACCGGAATTCCAGCCGCCTGAACAACTGTTATGACAGTGGCTGTTGTTAAAAACAGATGCCGCATGGTTTCTGGCATTAGTTTCATACCTGTTCCAAATGTTTTGCCGACCAAAATTTACTGATGGCAAATTCCTGTTGCAGTAATTGTTCACATTAGTCATAATATACTCTCACAATTTATCGCTAAATTAATAAAAAATATCATTATGAAAATATTGTCTTTTTACCGGCACATATTTACAATTATTTACATCACGTTATTTTATCTATTTATTCAATTCTTCTTTCAGAATTTCAACTTCTGCTTTAAGTTTATTTATTTCGCATTTTATAGGGTCAGGAATTCTATTATGCATCAAATTGCCCTGCTTATCAACAACCGCACGGTGAACAATCCGACCAGGCACCCCGACAACAGTAGAATGCTCCGGAACATCTTCTACAACAACCGAACCTGCCCCGATTCTCACATAATCACCAATAGTAATATTACCAAGAACCTTCGCACCTGCCCCAACAATAACATTATTACCTAATGTCGGATGACGTTTTCCAGATTCTTTACCGGTGCCGCCAAGAGTAACCTGCTGATAAACAAGAACGTCATCTCCGATAATAGTTGTTGCTCCAATTACAACTCCCTCACCATGGTCAATAAAAAATCTTCTACCAATCTGTGCACCGGGGTGAATTTCAATACCGGTTACAATACGTGTTAAATAAGATATTATTCTCGGAATTAGCGGGATATTCCATTTATATAAACGGTGGGCAAATCGATAAGCAACAAGTGCATGAAGTCCCGGGTAACACAACACTACCTCCAGCAAATTTGTTGCCGCAGGATCATTGTCATAAATTACCTTTATATCTTCTTTTACTTTTATTATTCCACGTTTAATTACTCTAAGCATTAAAACACCTGTTATTTTGTTAATTTTGCAAACTTACGTTTTCCTGCCTGTAATATTATACTTTCTTCAAACGAAATTGTATAAGACATATCAGCAATTTTTTTACCATCTATTTTTACACCGCCGCCTTGAATCAAGCGTTTAGCTTCCCCGCGGCTTGAGGCAAAATTAAGCTCCGTTAACAAGTCCAAAATATTTTTACCCTGTTCAACCTTAACCTCTTCTATATCTTCAGGAATACCTTTATTAGACACGACATTTATAAAGTCTTCCTGAGCTTTATCTGCACCGTCTTTTCCGTGATATTCTTCAGTAACAATATGAGCCAATTGCATTTTGATATTACGTGGATTTATTGACCCATCTGCAATTTGTCTATCGTAAGTTTCAAGTTCATCCTTTGTCGCGTCTGTCAATAAGCTGTAATAACGGGTAATCATATTATCAGGAATACTCATCAATTTACCAAACATATCTTTTGCACTGTCTGTCAAAGAAATACAATGTTCAGGATATGTTTTTGACATTTTTACAACACCATCTGTACCTTCCAATAATGGCAAAAGCATAACAAGCTGTGGATATTTCTTGCCATAAGCAGCTTGAATATCTCTACCCAAAAGAGTATTAAATCTTTGGTCTGTACCGCCAAGTTCTATATCTGCATCAATTGCTACAGAATCATACGCCTGCATCAACGGATAGAAAAATTCGTGAATAGAAATAGGTTTTCCATCCGCATACCTTTTTGCAAAATCATCCCTTGTCATCATTTGAGCAACTGTAACTTGAGCTGACAACTTCAGCAATTCAGTAAAACTCATTTTATGCAGCCAATCCGCATTATTGGTAACCTCTGCATCTGTTACATCTAAAACTTTTGACATTTGATCAAAATAAGACTGAGCATTTTCTTCAACCTGTTCTTTTGTTAATGCCGGTCTTGTTTCAGATTTACCCGAAGGATCACCAACCATAGCAGTAGCTCCGCCGACAATCAAAACAATTTTATGCCCCAATGCTTGAAACTCTCTTAATTTACGCATCACAACAGTATGCCCCAAATGCAAATCAGGTCTTGTAGGGTCCATCCCCAACTTTACTCTCAACGGAGTATTTGTATCTGCCGAGTGCTGTAATTTTGCTGCTAATTCTTCAATACCTCCCGGTAAAACTTCTGCATTTCTAGCCAAATGCATAGCCTGTGATATAAACTCTTGTCTTATTTCTGTCATATCTTTTCTCCTATTATTACTTAAATTATACCAAAAAAATATAAATAGGCAGTGCCTGATTTTTCAGACACCGCCCAACCCTGGTTTAATTATAGTAATATAGATATACTAAATCATTGATTCAAGGCTTTTCATTTCCATACGCAATTCATAAATTTGAGCATTATAATAATCCAACCATGTCTCACCTGTTTTGGCATTTTTTACTTCATCTTCACAAACTGCTCTTATACGTTTTTTATCAAGCTCATCCAGTTCAAGTAATATTTCATTGATACGTTCCTGCGCTTGCTTAGCTTTTAACTGCTTGTCATAATCCGGATTTTCCACAATTTTTTCGCCATTATAAACATATTTTAAATTATCAGCAATAAAATTTTCATAAACTTCATCGCTGACTTCTGCGCAAATGACACCTTCATCAATTTGGAAGGCTTCCCCGGCACCATTTAACAACCCGTTTTCAACATATATATACTTCATAACTACCTTACCTTTCTATATCCGTGAAGTCTAATAGTATATTTACTTGTACCATTAGCATTTTCAGTATTATAAACTTCCAACTTTCGTTTTGAACCAATAACCAAAGTTCCGTAATTACCGTTTTGCTCCGCACCTGAACTCCGTGTAATTCTACACATCGGGATGTCATTACTCAAAGCATCCGTTCTAAAATAAATAAAGGTACAAGCACCTGATTGATTAGCAGTCATTCCGCAAATGGAAAAAAGTAACTCGTATTTATTACTGTCACTTGGAAAATAATCCGAAATCGTGTAAGTATGCCTTACATTAGGAGCTATTAATTTATCGTAAATATAACTTTTGTACTTATTAACCCAAGTTCCATCAAGCAAAGATGTATTAGCCTTTGCATCAAATAATTTTTTACCCTTTGTACTGATATTTGACAAATCTAAATCTGCACACTTTGCTGAAACATCTTTAATTTTGTCACTCATCTCACTGCTTGAAGTATCCAGCTTTGTATTTGTATCATCAATTCTTGTATTGGTATCTTCCAATTTGTTCAAAATATCTACAAAGTTAGCATTAACTTCGTCAGCTTTAGCTTTTGTCCCGGGGACAAAAGAATACGGTACACCATATGTCATAAAAATCCTTTCTGACATACTTAATGACCTGTTAGACTAGCACAAACTTACAAATTAACAGTGGTATTATACTATTTTTAATATATTTAGTCAAGCTGTACACAAGTACAGACGCCGCAAGAATATCTTGCGGCGTTGATTATTAATGTAAGGTTATCTCACTGAATTATGCAAAAATTTTACAAGCATCTTTTGCGGCATCTTTGGCTGCATCAGTTGTTTTTTTAGCCCCTTTGCCTTTGAACAAATTTACAATAGGTTCGTATGTGTATTTTGCAATAGCATTACCAACTTTGGCAAAATAGTGGCCTACTTTCTTCCCAAATTTAGCATCTTTTAATTCTGCGTCAGACAATGCCTTTATTGCACTCGGAAACACCTTTGGAAGTGCTGCTAAAGCTGCAGCCACGGCAACCAAGCCAATAACCGCACCTAAAACCTTTTTACCTGAACCAGATTTCTTTTCTTCTGGAGTTTCTGCACCCGGCATTTGAGCTTGAGCAGACGATTCTTCAACCTTTGATTTTGAAAACGCACCATCACGTTCTAAAATATTTGTACTTGCAGTTTCATTACCTCTAAAACGAACTACATTATTTGATACTGGACTTACAGATAACATGAGAAAACCTCCTTACACACTTTTCATTTACAAAACATATAAAACACCTGACAGATTAATTTTGACCGATTAATTTCATTTTGCAAATTATTGTTACAAAAGTTTACATTTATTTTGGAATATTTTCACTACACGTGTCATCTATATAAGTGTAGGGAGGATATTAGAATGGCACACAAACAAGAAACATTAATTTATATTGAGAAGGAAAATGTAACAGAAGCAGAATTTATGTCCAGGAGCTTTGTTAATCCTGAAATTAAAAACAGGGCTTACATCAATGCAATAGGTGCGGAGCTTCTTATAAAATATCTTGCTTCAGAAGGAATTAAAGTTGCTAACCTGCATAATATCCATTCTATTTCAAAAATTTTGGAAAAATTGGATATTGCAGACGTACTGTTGCCTAATATTCATATTGATGCGCGAGTGATTTTTGATGAAAAATACATTTTTATACCTAAAAGCCATTTTAAACTTGAAATAACCCCCGATATCTACGTTGTCCTTAAACTAGATAAATCCTTCAATCATGTAGAATTTTTAGGGTACTTTGAACCGAAAAAGATCAATAAGAAAAACGCCAATTCAAATTATTATTTTATTACAAAAAATAAATTATCTTCCCCAGACACACTAAAACAATATATTAAAAATTTTACAGGCTCTACCTCCAGAAAAATTTCCGAAGAAGACATGTTAAGAGGAAGGGAATTGTCAATATCTTTAGCTGATCACAATACAACTGAAGATGAAGAAAAAGAATTACTTGAATTGTTACTTTTAAGCGATGATTTAAGAGAGAGCATTTTAGAATTTGACAATTTTGAAACTCTGGCATACAGCGTAGCTCCTGAAATCGAAAAAGCATTACCGCCCGGACAAGAATTTACTTTACTGACAGATGAGGATGAAGACCATCAAGAACAAACTTTTGCCGGTTCTGAAGACAATGGCAATGAAGATGACGAAGAAATAAATAATTCAGAAATTAATTTAGATATGGTTGAAGAAGACGTGCTGCTGGATGACTCGTTCTTTGAAAACTTCACCTCAACAGATGAAAATAATACCCCGCAAGAAGAAGAAACTTCTGAAACAAATATTGATAACGTCGAAGAAAATAACACAGAAAAAGTGGAAGAAAATTACACAACAGGTAACGAAAAAGTAGCAAATCAAGACAATGATGAACTGCCTGAACCCGAAGATCTGTCATTAAGCATCTCAAGTATGGATGAAGATTTGATTGATTTAGGCGACGATATGCTTGACCGAGATATAAGCATGGATGAAGATGCTGACATTGATGAAACAACACTTCAGGCTTCACTTGAACCGCTTGAAGATTTTGGTGATGAAGTACCTGAAAATAATATCACCCTGCCTGAACAAAACGAATTAATTAACGAAGAAAGTTTTGAAAAAACTGAAGAAGAACCTGCTCAAAGCGAGATGCCTGTTAATAATGTTGTACAAGAAGAATTAATAGAAACTGAGCCGGAGATGAAGTTTAATGCTGAAGCTGAAATAGAAAACATGGCACAGGTAACAGAAAAAGAAGCCGTTAAAAACAATGAAACAACAGGTAATGATATTTCTAAAGGTCTGGCCGAAACAATTAGCAATGCTTTACAAAATGCCGGAAAAGTTTCAGCAGAAACAACTTCTTCTGCAGCTGAAGAAATTTCAGAAGCAGCAAGTTCCGGAGCGGTGTCTAAAGACGCAATAAAACTTGCAGGTATTGCAGGTGATATGATTAGTGATGTTGTCAACAAAAATATAGAAAAACAACAGCACAACCTTGACAAAATTGATTATGCCAAAACTGATATTGCACCGGATACACAGGAAATACCAGAACATATTGCAGCACTGGATCTTTCTACTGCAAAACTTGAAGCAAATATTGAAGCAGAAATCTCCGGACAATTTGATACTCCAAAAGATTTATCAGAATTAAAAACTGTAGAACCTTTAAACAGAGATAAGGAAGAAGTGTTTGAACACGAAACAATTGATCTGGGACAAATGGAAACTATTAAAACCGAAGAATTCACAGAGCATACAGAAGATGTTGTTAATCTTGAACACTTATCCAACATTGATTCACCTACAAGACCTGTTGATAACCTGCATGAAATAATGAAAGAACCGGAATTTGTAGGAATGGACCTTCCTGACCTGTCAACTTATACGATTAACGAAGACGGAACATCTACCATGGATAATTTCGCAACAGATATGAGCTTACAAAATAATAACGAAGAACATCTTATAGATATGAATTTAAATAATGAAATATCTTTTGATAATGATTTTATTACAGATGATTTTAGCTCAGATTACAGTGATGCTGAAGAACTGCTTAACAATGAAACAACAGAACCTATTACAACAGAGACTGAATCCCAGGTAGCAGCAGAGATAAGTACAAGCAATGAAAGAACTCTTACTGATGAAGAAATCGCAGTATTAAACAGTATCAAATTTGATGAACCATCGTCAAATGAAAACGTAGAAGATCCGGCAGAATTATCGGAAGCAGCTTCTTTGAATGATGATAACATTATCGCATCGCAAGATTTTTCAGATGATTTAAATTTTGATAATTCAATAGAAAACTTTGAGAACGTAGAATCTGTTGAACTTCCCGACGAATTGACTTCGGAAACACTACAAGAATCACTTGAACCTGCTGATAAAGAAACTGCTACAGCCGCTCAAGATGATTTTACTCAAACACAAAAAAATGATTATTCAGAAGAACCTCAGTTAATTCAAGATGACGACTTACAAACGGAATTAACTTACAATGAATATGAAGCAATGACCAATGACAAAATTACCATACAGGATAACGACCAAACCCCGGAAGAAATGCAGTCTGAATTCACAACAGACCAAGAAGATTGGATGACCGATACTGACTATAATAACCTTCAGGATATAGAAAACCCACAACCGGAATTGACTGCAGATGAACAACAACCATCCCATGAAATTTCTGATGAAACTAATATGGATGAATTTATCACCGAACCTGAAATTGAAAATCAAAAAATTTATACAGTTAGGGAAAATTCAAGAGTAATAAGTGATAAAACCTTCAAAGCCGGGGAAATTCCTATTGATATAAATGACCCGAATATGCCAGAATTACCACCGGATGAATCTCTGGAAAGTTTATACAATCAAAATTCTAAACTGCCGGGCGGCTCTTTACTTCAGACCCCCGGACGACTAACAAACCTTGGAGGAAACCCGAGAGCAGGTCTTGGAATCGGGTTAGGAATAGTAGGAGCACTAATAACTCTGGCCATTGTTTGCGTAATTGGAATCAATGTTGCAAAAATGTTCAAAACGCCAACAGAAGAAACACCGCAACCAATTACAGATGACGCACTTCCGACAAGCCCTGATAATGGGGTTACAGACTCTAACACCCTAAACGTTAACCCTGACAATGTTGTTAACATGGATAACAATACAAACGCACTTGCAACAACAAAAAAAACATCCACAAGTAAAACAAATGCCCAACCGGCTGCTGCTCAACAAATAAACCAACCGGCTGCGACACAGAAAAAACAGTCCGGTTCTTCATTCATCGAAGTTAAAAAATTAACCTGGGAAATTCCGGATTACGTTTCTTACAACCCGCAGTTTAAGCAATATTTCCAATCTGTAGGTAAAAGTTTGAAATTATCCTTGACCAGTGATTTGCTGCTTGCAAATGATTATGCTTATTCAAACGAAATAAGAGTAAGCGTAACCTTTGACAAGGAAGGTGTTTTCAAAAATGCACAAATGATAATTTCAAGTGGTTCAACCCAAATAGATAATATTGTGTTACAAACTGTTAACCAAACATTAAAAGTACTCAAAGCCCCTCATAGCGTGGGTAATGACGAAAGCACAACTGCAATACTTAAAATTTACTTGTAAATATGTTATAATTCTGTTGAAGTAGAGGAAGCTAAGTTGTGGAATTAACACAAGATAAGATTGATTTAATAAGTAAAATAATCAAAAATGACCGTAAATACCCGAATAATGAAGACTTGTATGATGACTTTTTTAATGAAACATGCAAGCGTTCAGTTGCAATTCTTAATGCTATAGAAACAGAAACTACGTTAGAAGCTTATCTTAAACGTGTTGTTACAACATCAATTGTTAATGTATTGAAAGACTCAGGCAGACTGAGAAGAACCAGAGCAGGTTATATGTCAACAAAAGACATTGAGCTTGATGCTCCCGGTTCTATTGACTACACTGAAGTTGCTATAAATTATTCAAGTATAAATATTCCTCAAAATCCTGAAGAAGTTATTATACAGAAGGAAGTTCTGGCATTTGTAGCCGATACTATAAAAAAAATTGATAGCGAAGAACCTGATAAAGACTATTTACATATTTATACTTTGCGATATGATAAAGGCATGACCCAGAAAGAAATTGCTGAAGAACTTAATATCTCTCAATCAGAAATCTCAAAAAGATTATACAGATTGATGGATAAAGTTAAAGCCGTCATTGAATAAATCTAAACTATGAAATGTCCTATATGTAAAAAAAATATCTCTTCAAAGGCTTTGAAATGCCCGTATTGTAAAACTCGTACAGGGTTGTTGTGCACTAATTGCAATACTGTCAACCCTGTAGGAAGTTTAACCTGTAAAAAATGCGGTCAAGAACTTTTAAAAATTTGTCCGCATTGTCATGGTGTCAATTTCCCTAATGCGGCAAAATGCAGAAAATGTGGTTCACCATTTTCCCCATACAATCATAAAACAAATAAAAATTCTATTCCTGTTAATCTTGAATTCAAGCCAAAGTTACATTCAAGACAGCAAGGATTTGAAATGCTTACAGAAGGTATTCACTCAAGAGATAAAAAAATCTTTTCCATAACAGGTGATAAAGGAATCGGGAAAAGTACACTGCTGAAAAAAGTTATGAAAAATCTTGAAAATGATCGTTTAGAATGGTGCATAGGGAAATGTACCCCCCTAACACAATTAACACCTGGCGGGGTTATTCAAGATATGCTGCTTAATTTATTCAAGCTTCCTAACTACTATATAAATAATGAAGAACTGAAAAAAGATGCAATAACTTTCTTTAGTAATGAATTTAGATTTCTTAATCCAAATGAAATTTCTGATTTTCTTAATTTTTTATATAATTCAAAAGACGGAAACTATGAAGATATTATTATCAATAAAAAAAGAACTTATGATATTTTAAACAGAATTTTTGATGCATTTTGTCATACCGGAAGATTTGTTTTTGTTGTTGATAACTTTGATTTTATTGATGGATTTTCTATTGAATTTTTGACAAACTTTATGAGAAAAAATTCAAACTGGAAAAACTTAAAATTTATTGCTATATACAATGAACATAAACCGATAAGCAGCTTTTTCGGATTTGAGAAAAGGGAATTAAAAGCTTATATGGATATAAACCTTACTATCATGCCCCCATCTGAAATAGAACAAAATATGAAACTTAAAGCTGACACCGGTGTTTACATTTCAGCAAGAGAAAAAGATATTATTTTTAACAGATGTAAAGGTAATCCGGCATTTGTAGAGCAAGCCGTAAGCTATTGTTTTGACTGCCAAATAGCAGATAAAAATTTTATTATGCCAAGAAGCTTTTCTGACTTAATAAAAGAAAGATTGGAAACATTAAAAAAAACAAATAAAGAAGCTCACAAAATGCTTTGCGGAGCGGCAATACTAGGCGACAAGTTAAATCTTGCACTCCTAAAAGAAATTTTTGGCTATAAAAATCAGGAATTCAATGACATAATGTCATATCTTGTTAAATCCAATTTCATAAGGCCATACAATGAAGTTTTCTATGAATTTAATAACCTGTTACTGTGGGAAAATATCCTTAAAAATATTCAAAATGATATCTCATTTGAGGATATAAACGTAAAAGTCGGTAAAGCAATCAGCATTTTTACTCTTAACACCAACGCCACAATGGCAATGATTGCGCATAACCTTAAAGAAAACCGCATGGCATTTGACATTTGGACAAAAACTACCAGGTTAGCTTCATACATCGGAGATGTTAATTTATATGTAATATCTCAAAAACAATGTCTTGCATTGTTAAATGAATTTAATGAAAATGAAACACTCAATATAAGGTACAACATAAGTGAACGACTTGGCAAACTTCTGACAGAATACGACCCTGAAGAAGCAATTGAATATCTTCCTGATGCAATATCCAACGCTAAATCAAATAATGACGAAACTAAAGAAATAGAATTACTAGGATACCTTGCTCTTTGCTGCAAAAAAGCCGGAAATTATTTTGGAGATGCAGAATGTATTGATAATGTCCTAAAAAAACTCGGTACAGGGCAAGAACTTGAAATTGCAATGATTAAAGCGGCAAAATTATCATCCCTTATCGCAATCGGGAATTGCGGGGAAGTTATTAACCTTATAGATAACGACATCATGCCTGTTTTAAACACACATATTTCAAAACCGCGCCTTGATAAAACAATTCCGTTAGGATTTTTATACGACACCTGGCTATTAGTTTATTTGAACCTTGCAGCAGCATTGGCACTTCAGGGAAACGACCGTTCATTTGAAATTTTGACTGCACTGTTTGAAATCATGGAAAAGCATAAAATAAATGATGAAGAACTTTTATGCAGAGCTAAACTTGTACTTGCTTATGCAAATACAATGAAAGGAAATTTCCAAACATCTGCCTCTGTTCTTGAAGATGTAATGAACATGTTTGGAGGCAAAAATCTATCTATAGACACTATTAATAGTAATATTATAACAAGTTATAACTTAATAACCATTATAAACAGTATTCTAAAAAAAGAATATGAAAATATCAGAGAAACCCTTTTTGAATGTGTAGAATTCGCAAATGATACAGGAAACAATTTTGCAAAAAATATATACAAAGTCTTTTTAGGTAAAGTCTTCTATGATTCAAAGCAAGCAAAACATGCTCTGGATATATATAATGAGCAGGTTACCTATTTTGCAAATCAAAAACTCGCACTTGGCGCGTTATTATCATGGTATTTTATCGCAGAAGCAACAATAATAACAGAAAATCCGAAAAATGCTATTGATATAGCAACTCAAGCCCTGGATATTGCTCAAAATCCAAGAATTAATAATACATTTTTTATTGTTCAGTTAAAAATATTGTTAGCAAAGGCGTACATTGAAATTTCAGACTACGAAACCGCAAAAATTAATATTGAATCAGCACTAATATTAGCTAAAAAGTATAATATGAATGATTTATTATCAAAAATTTATCTGTTGTATGGCAAATATTATCAAGATATAGGAACAATTCAATCCCAAAACCAGAACGAATACCTCAAAGGTGCAGCTAAAATGTACGACAAAGCTATGGAAATAGTTGTAACACAAACCAGAAACAATTACCTTAAAGAAAAAATAGATAACTGTAAAAATATGCTGAATTCGTACTGTAATTTGAATGGATTTAATATCTAATTTCAATCATTAATAAATATTTATAATTCTACATAAGTATTCCATTTTGTAACGAAAAAAGGTATAATCTTTACAAGAAAACATGTTTATTTTAAAAATATGTTATAAAAAAAGGAAACGAAATTGCTAAATAATTTTGAAAGTTTTGACAACTCTGAAACAGCTACCAAAAAAGATATAGTAATACAAGAGAGAGTAGATTTAGTATCTACACATATGTATAAGCAGTTTTTGGATTACCAGCACTCTACCGTTAATACCAACGATATATTTACCAAAATGGTAGATTGCCTTGATTTGGTCTCAAACAATTTGAAACAATCGTTTTCATCACGCGGGGTTACAACCCAAAATATCTACGTTGAATCAGATGCGCTTAACTCAGTTGCAGTTGTTAATATTCTGTGGCATAAAATGAGTTTTACAACAAGATGTAATTTCCAGCCTCAAGCTCTTTTCAGAGATGACGGCAGACACATTTTTTCAAACCGCATTATGGCAATTCGCGGAAATTACAATGACATAATAAAAGATGCTAAAGACAGAGAAGAAGAAATGGTAAGACTTTTGGAAAATGAAATAGCATCACTTTATGTTCCTGCTGATCAAAATCAAAAATGCATATTTAAAATTAAACACACAGGGCAGGAATTTATACTCAACCAGATTGATGCCCCGCGCGAAGTTGTTCTGAAAGTAGTGGAAACCGTTTGCGGCGGCGGGCTATACCATCAAGACGGTTCTGTCAAAACATTTATTGTTTAATCACTGTGTTACTGAAAACCATTGACATCCAATGAAAAATCACTATTATAGTATTATACAGGTTTAGGTTAGGATATGAGATTAGTCGAAAAATTAAAAGAATATGAAAATCAATATATGTTTGTAAGATGGGCTACCGGCGGAGAATACGGGAAGTTGATGTCTGTCGGAGAAGACTTTATAGAATTTAATATTATTGATATAGAAACAATGAACTACAAAGAAACAATTCTGATTTATGCCCCGCTAATTTTAGAAGTCTCTATCGGCGGTGCGGATATCGCAAGAATTGTTGCCGAAGTATCTTCACAGATTAGTATTGAATAATTATAAAATTTCCAAATTCTTTGACGGATCAGGAACCATAAAATAACTGCATCCGGCATTGTAGCTGCCATTTACAAAAACTCCGGAAATGTTTTCTTTATCCAATAATGATAAATCAAATCCGTATTCCTCAATTTTCAATTTAGCATCCGCAGATGTACCGTGGTAGAATATCTGACCATCTTCAAGACCCAAATCAGACAATTTACCTTTACGTTTTATATAATTCAATAAATGTTCTTTTGGAGATATTTCTATCACTTAACAATTTGTATTTGAAAGCCTGAAAGCCATTTTTTCATCCAATACCTCATCAATTTCATGCTTATACTTTTTCATATAATCATCAACCATATCATTAAGTCTTTTTGTTTCATCACTTAAAACTAACGGCTTTAAATTCCAAGCCTTTTGACCTGCTTTTCTACCTGCCCCAAGTAAACCATTAAGCATATCCTCCAAATCAGCAATCAACTCTTTATTTTCAAAACCCTGAGACTTTCATAATGCAAAGCCTCTTTCAAATCATTGATTGCTCCGGTTTTGTTGCCTTGTTCTAATAATAACTCTGCACGAGTTGCCCGCCCGAAAACAGAAGATGGTTCCAGATTAATACATCTGTCTAAATCCTTTGCAAAAGCTACAGTATCGTCAGTTAAAGCATACTTAAAGTTAATTAATTCAGGATGAGTTGGGTACATTTCAACAGCCCTGTTAAGAATCCCTTTAGCAATTTTTGACTTTCCGTTATCCCGTTTCAAAAAATATGCAGCCATATCTCCAAGTTGTTCCGCAGTTTTTGTACGGTGCAATGTTTTTACAACCGAAACCAACATTTTATTTTCTCCTATAATTATCCCCTGTCAGATTAATAAAGTTTTTCTTATTACAAAAATTACTAAATATAGCAGTAAAGATTTCATATAACTTTATATGCAGTTCACAATTAGAGCACTCCTAGCAGAATACCTGACGCAGCCAAAACACCTCACCCCTACCCCCTCTTCCTCCGGAGGGGGGAATATAAAGCTGTCAGCTGCAATTTACCCCCGGCGAGGACTCTTGCGGAGCTGAACCCTCGAAGTTACTTTAGGTAACAATTGGTGGCAAAACACACTGTGCGGCGAGTACCGGGCTAAAAAAAAAGTCACAACTCTTTGCGACTTGAACAATAATCTTGGGAGGAGATTTTGGGATAGTTTGTACATGCATGATAAGCCAAGAATGTCAAATTGGTTACATTAATATTATAAAATTTAACAAAAATTTACAAAAACAC
>CABUAQ010000003.1 GCA_902489575.1 uncultured bacterium | reverse complement strand
ATTATAAATTTGTTATTGGCAGACACGGCAATTTTTTCATTAATTTTATTGTTTATGACTGCAATATCAAGAGAAGAGCTTATTTGGGCAGGTTATGCATTAATAATTATAATAGCAAGGTTATTTATATTGCCTGTTTTCTATAATTGGTTTAAAAATATTGCAAAAGATAAATACATACAAGATTTTTTGTATAAATTAAGATATTCAAGAAAAACAAAACTTTTAGTACTTTTTTTAAGTCCAATACCATTTATAATTGAAATCTATCTTTTGTCTAATGGTTATACTACAATATTAAAAGAATTATTGCGTGAAATAGCAACTTTATATATCTATTCTCTTTTCTGTGGCTTGCTTGGCAGTTATGTGGTATTGTTTATATACTGGTTTATAGAAGATAAAATTAAAAGTTTTAAAAAATCAGTCACTGAACCTCAACCTTAAGATTTTAAAATATGAAATAAAAATGAAAAAATACTAAGAATATTAATTTAGGTTTCTGTTGGATGGAATCAAACCTACAGACTACCAAAAAGTATTAAATGTTGAATTTAGTATGCAATATCCGAAAGGTTTTAAACACAATCAACATAAAAAGCTTGTGGGAACCATATTAGAAAATATTGATTAGTAATAACGGTTTTTACCGCATGGACAGCAGGATTTTCCTTGTTTCTTTAATTGTCGCATATACTCTAAAGTTTTTAACTGCTCGTCTGTTAATGACTTTTCAAATTTTTCATTATATTTTTCTTTTATATTTGCAGATTTTTCTTTAAGTTTGGTATTATCGTCTTTAAGTTTACTGATTTTTTCTTGTTTTTTATCGTCTGCCAAATCGGAAGATTTTATTTCTTTTATTTGTTTATAATTTGCTCTGATTTTAGCATTAACAGGCTTTAATTCTTTTTCTTGGGCTTTTCTATTCGCATCAAAAAATTTAACCTGTTCATTTGTAAGTCCTAAGTGTTCCACAAAATGCTTTTTACAAGGACAACGTTTTACTGTCGTTTGTTGTTCATTTGCCGGTTTTATATCGTAATATTGAAGCTCCTCTGCAAATGAAATGTTTGAAACACTGATAGCTATGGTTAATGCTAAACCAACAGAAAATAAAAACTTTTTCATACTAATCTCACTTTTTTGCTCAAATATACCATTAACATATCCAATCTGCACCTTTGAAATTTCAAAAAGAGAATTTTGGCTGTAATTTAATAGAAATTCCTCAAAACAAGGCTTGAAAAATTCTCTAAATATTTTAGCATAACAAAAACCGCCCACAGCAGGCGGTTTTTGAAAAGTCTATCTTCACTGATTCTCAGTTTATGGACTAAAAAACGGAAAAGGTGGGATTTGAACCCACGGTACAGGTAACCCCATACAACACCTTAGCAGGGTGCCGCCTTAAGCCACTCGGCCACTTTTCCACGGCAACATAACCTTATACATACTGATTCGATTACATTTTTTATTCTAACACAAATATTTTTATTTGAAAAGATATTTAAAAATTTTTTTTATCGGTTATAATACTTTTATATAAGCGAGGTATTTATGATTGAAATGAAAGTTATGGGTATTGCACTTGATACAAGAACAGGCTCACCAATTGTTGTTCTTCATGATAAAGAAAACAGACGAGCTCTTCCTATTTGGATTGGCTCTGCTGAAGCCAGTTCAATTATCAGGAAAATAGAAAATCTGTCCGTTACACGTCCTATGACTCACGATTTGATTATAAGTATTATTGACAAAACCGGTTATAAAATTACTAAGGTTGAAATTAATGATGTAGAAAAAGAAACCTACTTCGCTACTATTTTTCTTGAAGACAAAGATGGCAACGAAATAGAAATTGATTCCCGTCCATCTGATGCTATTGCCGTAGCAATTAGGATTGAAGCTCCTATATATGTGACTGCAAATGTTTTATCTAACGGTTCTGTTTCAACTGATAGTGCTAAAGATGCTCAAGAAGCTGAAGAATTTAAAAACTTTGTCCAAAGTATTAAACCGTCTGATTTTGCTAAGTTAATGAAAGATAACGAACACCACGAAAGTGATCAATAGTGTGTTCTCCTAACATTAATAACTATTTGACAGATTAAGATGCAGTTACTATACATCCTGAAAAACAAAAAATGTTAAATATTAAAATTGTAACAAATTCGTTCTTCTTTGAAATTAGTTAAACCCAAAAATTTTTATTAATATGAGAGAATGATTATGTTGAATTCTGTTGATGAAATAAAATACCATTACACTTATAATATTCAACCTGTGCAACTTTTTGAAACACATAAGTCAAAAAATACACAGAATTCTTCATTCGATTTTATTAACCAAATGAAGAATTCATCAAAGTATAATCCGTTCCACCCTGATATTTCAAACTCATATAAAGGAAACCGGCTGGACTTAATTTGCTAAGCAACCCAAACATTATTCGGAGTTACATAATCAGACCAGAATGGAGTCCCGTCAGCATGTTTTGTAGGTACAGAATCTGTTAATTTTGGAGCATTCGGTGTTTTAACCTGTGCATACGGTTTTGATATAAAACTCTTATCAATACCGCGAGATGCACCAACTACTGCACCAGAATTAACTGCGGAAGTATTTACACCTAATATTTTTCCTAAAAAATTCACGCCCATGGCAATCCGTCCCCAATTTTTCCCTTATAATTTATTAAAGTATATTGTCAAACAAAAATTGCCATATTTCATTTATTTATTAAGAAACATTACAATAAAAAGAAATTATTACTATAATTAGGTTTAAACACAGGTCGATTAATACGCAGCTTTGGTTGTTCATAATAGCCACAATATCTGTCTTTTTTCTCTTTAAATCTGGACAGACCTACTGCAGGAACTTCATCTTTAATAAAAAACTTCAATAATTCCATCATTACACATCCTTCTTTTTTTATGTATAATATTTTTAAGGATAGATTGGAAAAAGTCAAAAAGGAGATAATAATATGGCGGAAAAAGTTACAAAAGATATGAATATTTTAGAAATAGCTCAGAAACATCCTGAAAGTATCGAAATATTTCATAAATACGGTTTGGGCTGCTTAGGATGTGCTGCTGCAAGATACGAAAACTTAGAAGCAGGAGCAAAAGTTCATGGTTATGACCCTGATGCTATGGTTGCTGATATTAATGCAGTAATTGAAGCATCTGAACAAGCTTAAGGTTTTGTCATTATAAAAATGGCGCTCAACTCAATAAGTTGAGCGCCATTTATATAAGTTTTATTATGAAACTTTTCTATTTCCCAAAAATCCTGCCATAGACGGAGTATGAGTCGCCAAATGTCTGGCAGCTATTTCCGCTTTTTTCGTATTTCCAGTACTTTGAGCATTTGCTAAATCTTTTTTAGTTCTTTTTTCTGTCATTTTTTCACAAACATCAGTCAGCCAGATAATCAAACCAGGTACAATAGCTAATGTTGATAAGAAACCAAATGTTGAGTTACATGTCTTAGCAGCTCTCAACAAACCATTTTCAGATTCGAACAATTTATAAAACTGTTTCATAAAACCTGATTTCTGTTTATCTGCCAAAATCAAAGCATTCTTAATTTCAGAAGATGTAGCATCAGCATAAGATTTACCGTTAAAATCATTCAGGATCTTACCAATAACATCCTTAACGTTTTTATCTTTAGCAAACGCTTTCTTAACATCACCGCCGCTGCCTTCGATGAATTCCATAAAACCTGCAACACCGTTTTTATAATCTTGAAGATTTGTATATTTTGAATTCAATTGTTTAGTAGTCAAAACACTATGTCTTGCATCATGCGGATTTAAGTAATCTCCGATTTTCTGGAATATGTTTCTGCCATCTAAATTCTTTTTGTTCAAGGCAAGACCTGTAATTTTTGTAAATCCGTCAGAAAATAATCTTGCAAGAGCTTTCGCCCCGAATAACAATGCTGTAAATGCTGTCATATCACGTACAACGATTTCTCCGTAATCATATTTATCCTGAGCATGCTGTAATCTTGGAGGAATACAGAAACCGTACAACAATACCGGCATTGCAGCCCCTGATATAATTGGTCCATTTAATTCAAAGATATCAGAAACGGATTTTGCAGTCTTATTATTAAACACTTTTTGCCCGGTTTTTTCCAAGAAACTTCCCATTCCGGTAAACGGAACCTGCTTGCCTTGTTCAGTTTTTTGCCCTGCAGCAGTTCCTGCAGAATCAGCAACCTTAGATGGGGTATCTTCCTCATCATTTGCTAAAGCAGGGTTTTTACCGTTAGTTCCCATATTGTAAAGTTTTGGGATTTGTGTATAAGCTGCCGCTACTGTTGCAAAAATACCAAGGTTAGTAAGTATTCTTGAACCCATTCTGCGTCTTGAGAAACTTTGAACAGCTTCTTCTATCTGTTTAGCCGACATATTATCTTTAAGTGCACTTTTAACATTTTTTACAGCATCCCCAAAATAATCATTCATTGATGATAACAATTCACCAATGCTGCCGCCCTTTAATTTACCATTTGAAGATGTAATTTGTACAGAAAGTTCATCGACTGTACCGCCGATTTTACTTTTCTTTAACTTCATAAATGCATCTTCAACAGTGCCTATTTCTGCAATTCTTGCATTACGGGCTTTTTTATTAAGTGATTTATCAGCTTGAATTGCTTCAATTTTAAGTTGTTTTTCGGTAAAGTCTTTTGCTATTTGATTAATTTCTGCATCTGACATTTGTTCTGATGCAGGAAGAACCGTATTAAAACTTTTCCTTATCGTATCTTTGAACACTTCATTATAGAAACCTGCCTTATCAGCTGTTCCATTCTGTATAGCATTTAAATTATCTTTTGCATAATTTGTGAATGAATTACCAAAACTATCAATATAATTTAATTTAACATTATTACCAGCGCCAAATTTTTTGTTAATAAACTTGAGCATAAAATAAGGAATAACAAACGCACTTGGACCTGTTACAAGCTCGCGGATACCTTCTTTTCTGGCATACGCCCAGTTCAACTCTCGCTTAGGCTTCCCATTCTTGTCAAGAATATCATTACCTTCTTCATCTTTTTTCTTTTTACCGCCACGAACAAGACCTTTACCAACACGGGGAGCAATAAAACCTAAACCATCTTGAATAATAAATGCTGCAGCATAACCACCGGCTTCTATAAAATCCATCAAACCTACAATAGGATTAGTCCCCCCCTGGAAAGATACCTGTTTCGTTTGTACAGATTTTACCGGATATTGCACTTGATGAACTTGTGCTATATTTCCCATTTTTGATTTATTTGCATTATTATTACTTGAGTCTATACTTGGTATAATTGGCTTTACTGACATAATCCCTATAATTTCCACAATCTACTACACAATAAAAAAAACAACAACTCGCCTACAATTGCTATCTTTTCGGGTAATGTTTCAAAAGTTTTACATTAGTAACACTCTCGAACAAGTGTACTTATTATACTTAATCATTACATAAATAGCAATAGCTTTTACTACATTTATAACATTTCTGTAACATTAGTTCATAAATAGAGTTTGACACCGTGTTATATCTTGTATAAACTACAGAAATGGAAGTAAATGTAATAGGTGCAGGTTTAGCAGGTTCAGAAGCCGCACTACAACTTGCAAAACGAGGATTTAAAGTTAATCTGTATGAGATGCGTCCAAAAGTCAAAACAGGGGCACATACAACACAAGACTGTGCAGAATTTGTCTGTTCAAATAGCCTTGGCTCAGACGATATCACAAATGGAAGCGGATTACTGAAACGTGAAATGAAAATCCTTGGCGGAGAACTCATTGAAATAGCTGAAATATGCCGTGTTCCCGCAGGAAATGCCCTTGCAATAGACAGACATCTGTTTTCTAAAACTGTAACAGAAAACATTGAACAAAACCCTAATATTAGGCTTATCAGAAAAGAGATAACAGAAATTCCGCAAACACCGGCAATTATTGCATCAGGACCTCTGACAAGCAGCGCTTTTACCAATGCTATAAAAGATTTTACAAAAAGCGAGTACCTGCATTTTTTTGATGCAATAGCACCAATAGTTGAAAAAGACAGTATAAATTTTGACAAAGCTTTTTGGGCAATCCGCTATGATAAAGGAGAGGCATCATACATAAATTGCCCGATGAATAAGAAAGAATATGAAAACTTCTACAACATCCTGACACATGCTCCACGAATTGAACAGCACGATTTTGAAAAAGGTGCAAAATTTTTTGAAAGCTGCCTGCCAATAGAAGTCTTAGCTTCCCGCGGCGTCGATACTTTAAGGTTTGGTCCAATGAAACCAGTAGGACTAGTGGATAAAAGAACAGGTGAAAAAAATTATGCAGTTGTACAACTACGCCAGGATAATTCAGCAAAAACTCTTTATAATCTTGTTGGATTTCAAACAAACCTAAAATGGGGAGCTCAAAAAGAACTTTTACAAGCCATACCGGGGTTAGAAAACGTCAGCATAGTAAGATATGGAGTAATGCATAGAAATACATTTATAAATTCTCCAAATCTGCTTAACCCTACACTTCAAACCCGAGAAAGAAAAGATTTATTCTTCGCAGGACAAATTACAGGAACAGAAGGTTACACAGAATCAATAGCTTCAGGCCTTTTAGCCGGGATTAACATGGCTAAACTACTATCAAATGAACCTCTTTTAGAACTACCTCTTGATACAATGTTAGGAGCTTTAACTCATTACATTACAAATCCTGAACATGACAGATTCCAGCCTATTAACTCAAACTGGGGAATTGTACCGCCTGTTGAATTACCTAAAAAAGAACGTAAAAATAAAAAACTTAAAGGCGAACTTATGGCTAACAGGGCGGTTAAATCATTAGAAAATTATTTATCCTGATAAAACATACCACTTTATATAATACTTATTATTTACTCTTATCGTCCGGTTAAAAGTAATATTAAAAAGGCGAAAGCTTATAATATAAGCTTTCGCCTTTTTGCTTGTTAAAACATTCAAATTAAAACATCAAACCAGCTTCTCTTGCGGCATCTGCCAATGCGGCAACTCTACCATGATATAAAAATCCCCCACGGTCAAATACAACGCATTCAATACCAGCTTTTTTAGCCTTATTAGCAATTGCTTCACCTACAACTTTGGCAGCTTCAATGTTGCCGCCATGTGCTAATTTTTCTTTTAACTCTTTATCATTTGATGAAGCAGCAGCTAATGTTACATGGTTAACATCATCAATTAACTGTGCATAAATGTGTTTTGTACTTCTATATACAGCCAGCCTAGGGAACTCTGCAGTTCCTGAAACTTTTAGCCTGATTGATTTGTGCCTTTTTTGAATCAATGGTTTTCTTTCTTTTTGTTTAATCATTTTTTTATCCTTTCATTACCCAAACCTTCTTGGGAAAAACCGCCCAAGGGTTTATACGGGCCTATTTACTATTTTTTACCAGCTTTACCGGCCTTACGTCTAATATATTCACCTTCATATTTAATACCTTTACCTTTATAAACTTCAGGTAGACGTTTAGATCTGATTAGGGCTGCAACATCACCAACTTTTTGTTTGTTAGAACCTTTAACAGTGATTTCTGTATTTTTTTCAACTGTAATGGTTATGCCTTCCGGTGATTCAATATCAACAGGGTGCGAATAACCCAAAGCCATATTCAATGTAGTACCCTGCATTTGTGCTCTGTAACCAACACCGTTGATCAATAATTTTTTCACAAAACCTTCTTTCACACCGTGAACAGCATTTGCAACTAAAGTTCTTGACAATCCGTATAATGCATCAGCTTCGCGAGAATCACTTGCTTTTGTTAAAATAACATGATTATCCTCAATTTTCACTACAATTTCGGGACGTACATTAACAACTTCTGAACCTAAAGGTCCTTTTGCTGTAACTACCTGTCCTTCAATTGTAACCTCAACGCCTTGAGGAATTTCTATAGGTTTTTTTCCAATTCTAGACATTTTATTTTCTCCTTTTGGTATATTAATACATTGACCGAATTTTTCTACCAATTATATTCAGTCAAAACCGATTAACGGCTAATTAGTAAATGTAACAAAGAACTTCGCCACCAACATTTTCTTTTCTAGCTTTTCTGTCTGTCAACAATCCTTTTGGGGTTGAAACAACAGCAACGCCCATACCGCCTAAAACTTTTTGTAAGTTTTTAGCTTTTGAATAGTGTCTTAAACCAGGTTTAGAAATCCTTTCTAATTTTGTAATAACAGGTTTGCCATTAGCGGCATACTTCAAAGTGATAGTAATAACTTTGAATTTACCAGTTTCTTTCACTTCGTATTCAGAAATATAACCTTCTTCTTTCATAAGTTTTGCTAATTCAACTTTCAACTTAGAAGCAGGTACATCAACTGTAGCGTGTGAAACCATGTTAGCATTTCTGATTCTTGTTAGCATATCTGCTATTGGATCTGACATTGTCATAATTCATTTTCCTTTTCTCTTGCGGATTTTCAAAATTTTACAGATCTATAATCCGTTCACAATCTCTTAAATTTGAGCATTGTTAAATTTCAAAGTTTCCATCTACCCGTCACTTATCGAATTAATACTGTCTGACATTGTAATTTAGAAGGATTGTATTATAATTCTAAACCACACAGGCACTTACTTCAGCACCCTTGCAGGCTTCTTTCGACAGTCTGACAAGGTTAATCTACCATAAAATCAAATTAAAATCAACACGATTGTAAAGAAATACTAAATTTCAGTAACTGAAATAACCATACTAAAAAATTTTGCTATTCTTATATGTATTACTGAAAAAGAGAACTGTAATAACAGTTCTCTTTTTAATATTAACGTTAACAGCTAAAACAAACTACCAGCTTGCTTTTGTAACACCAGGTAACAAACCTTGGTGAGCCATTTTTCTTAAACAAATTCTGCACAAACCGAAATCTCTATGAAATCCGTGAGGTCTTCCACAGATAGAACATCTGTTGTGAAGTCTTACTGTTGGGTATTTTCCGGCAGCAGCAAGTTTTTGACGTTTAAGTTCTTTGTTAATCATCGCTTTCTTAGCCATGAATTTCTCCTATCTTGTACTTATTAATTTTTACTACCTTTGAATGGCATACCGAGAAGTCTTAACAATTCTCTAGCCTCTTCATCTGTTTCAGCAGTTGTGATAACTGAAACGTTCATACCCTTAACTAAATCCACTTCTTCATAAGTGATTTCAGGGAATAAAGCTTGTTCTTTCAAGCCTAATGTATAGTTTCCACGACCATCAAAACTTTTTGCGCTAATACCACGGAAGTCACGAATTCTTGGTAGTACAACACAAATTAGTTTTTGTAAGAAATCATACATTCTTTCGCCACGCAATGTTGCCATTGCTCCAACCGGCATACCTTCTCTCAATTTGTATGAAGCGATTGACTTTTTAGCTTTTGTAACAACGGCTTTTTGACCGGCAATTTTTGTTAATTGAGCTTCAATTGCTTCTGCAATTTTTGAGTTGTGAGAAGCTTCACCAACACCCATGTTTAAAACAACTTTTACAAGTTTTGGAACTTGGTGATCATTTTTGTATCCGAACTTTTCTTTCATAGCCGGAATTACGTCTTCTTGATATTTTGTTTTTAAACTTTTTGTTACTGTCATTTTTCTTTTCCTTATCTTAAGATGATTTGCATCAAACCTTTTGGTTTACACTATACATCTAATTGTTCACCGCATTTTTTACAAACGCGAACTTTTTTACCATCAATAACTTTCATTTCGACTCTTGTTGCTTTTTCACAAGCCGGACAAACGATCATTACATTAGAAGAATCAATTGGAGCTTCCAATTTAATTAATCCGCCCTGAATACCTGCAGCAGGTTGAGGTTTTTGTGCTTTAGTTACCATATTGGCACCTTCAACAATTACTCTACCTTTTTCAAGGTCTACTTTTTTTACGTTACCGATTTTACCTTTGTCTTTACCTGCAATAACAATGACTCTGTCACTTGTTTTTACATGCAAGCTTTTTTTATCTTTGTTTGTCATTTTTTTCTCCTGATTTGTATCTTTCATGGACTGACCATGATGGTCTATTACATGGTTATGCCCCACACAGGGGATCCTGAAACAAGTTCAGGATAATTTAGATATAACTAAATTACTTCCGGTGCAAGAGAAACGATCTTCATATAACCTTTGTCTCTTAATTCACGAGCAACAGGTCCGAAAACACGTGTACCTCTCGGATTGCCGTCTTTGTTGATAATTACTGCAGCATTTTCATCAAATCTGATAACAGAACCGTCATTACGTTTGATATCTGCCTTAGTTCTTACAACAACTGCACGTACAACTTCACCTTTTTTCACAGCCATATTCGGAGTCGCATCTTTTACAGAAGCCACGATTTCATCGCCAACTGCTGCAAATTTTTTGTTTGAGCTACCCATAACACGGATACATAACAATTGTTTTGCACCTGTATTATCTGCTACTTCTAGTCTTGTTTCTTGTTGTATCATTTTTCTTTCCTTTTAGTATTAATCTACTACTGTTTGCCTCTCATTACTCTTTGGTAATGTTGCACTGTATTTTACTGCCGATAGCAGCATACCGGTTTTACCGGTCAAAGCATTAACGAGCTTTTTCTACAACTTCAGCTACAACCCAGCGTTTGTCACCCGAAATTGGTCTGTTTTCAACGATTCTTACGATATCGCCTTCATTACAAACATTTTGAGCATCGTGTGCTTTATAGTTTTTATTAGATTCCATAATCTTTTTATATTTTGGATGTGGCTCATAATCAGCAACTTTTACTACAACGGTTTTGTCCATTTTGTTACTTACTACGATTCCTTGTTTTTCTTTTTTAGGCATTTTGTACCCCTTTTTCTGTTATTATTGTTTTTGCTTGAGCGATGAGTTTTTTAGTTTTAGAAATACTTGCTGTATTTTCTAATTTATGAGTTGACAATTGTAATCTTGCTTCCAGCAATTGTTTTTTCCAATCATCAATTGCATTTTGTAACTCATCTACTGATTTTTCACGCATTTCACTTAATTTCATTTTATTATTTCCTTTATCTTGTTTACTTGCCTTATGCCGACCTGAGATTATCTCCTTGATAAGGCAAAGTTAACTTATTTTGCTTGTTCTCTTGGTTGTTCGACTATCTTAACTTTGATAGGAAGTTTTTGTGCTGCTAATTCTAAAGCATGAACAGCAACATTTCTATCGAAGTAATCAAGTTCAAATAACAATCTATTTGGTTTAACAACTGCAACCCAGTATTCCACATTACCTTTACCTGAACCCATACGAGTTTCAGCAGGTTTAGCAGTAATTGGTTTATCAGGGAATATTTTAATCCAAACGTTACCGCCACGTTTGATTTCACGAGTCATAGCACGACGTGCTGCCTCGATTTGACGGCTGGTAATCCAACCAGGCTCCACTGCTTGAAGAGCGTATTGACCGAATTCAAGTTTTGTACCTCTTGTTTCAGTACCTTTCATTCTGCCTTTCATCATTTTGCGGTATTTAGTCTTTTTAGGCTGTAACATTATATTTTGCTCCTATTATTTTTTATACCTTACTAGCTTTGAGATGTTGTAGTTTCAACATTTCTGCTGCGTCTTGGACGTCTGCCGCCTTTGTCAGCATTGTCTTTGCCGCTTTTGTGTTTGATGTTTTGGTCTGCCATTTCGCCAGGCATCAAATTGCCTTTGAAAATCCAAACTTTAACACCGATTTTACCCATAATTGTATCAGCTTCTGTGAAACCGTAATCTACGTCAGCCCTAAGTGTTTGTAGAGGAATTCTTCCTTCTTTTGCCCACTCTGAACGAGCAATTTCAGCACCACCCAAACGACCTGATACCATAACTTTGATACCTTGTACGCCTGATCTCATTGTTCTTTGCATTGCTTGTTTCATAGCACGACGGAACGCGATACGTTTTTCTAATTGTTGAGCGATAGATTCAGCTACCAATTGAGCATCAGCATCAATTCTTGCAACTTCTACCACGTTGATGATAACAGGTTTGCCAATGTATTTTGTAACTTCCTGACGAAGTTCATCAATACCTTGTCCGCCACGACCAACAACTATACCAGGTTTTGCTGTTACAACTGTGATTGTTGTATTTTGTGCTTTTCTGGCAATCAATATTCTTGAAACACCAGCTGCATATAGTTTTTTCTTAACGAATTTTCTAATTTTAGCATCTTCTGCTACGAATACTGCGTAGTCTTTAACCTTAGCAAACCAGGTGCTTACCCAAGGTTGAATTATTCCTACTCTAAATCCGGTTGGATGTGTTTTTTGTCCCATTTTATTACTTTCCTATTTTGTTGTATCACTAACTACTAATGTAAGGTGTGATGTACGTTTCATTCTTGAATACATACGACCTTGTGCTCTTGTTCTTGCACGTTTGTATGTAACACTTTCATCAGCAAAGATTTGAGAAATCTTTAATGACTCAGGAGCTACGCCATATTGCTCACGAGCGTTTGCAACTGCAGCTTTTAAGTTCTTTTCAACCACTCTTGCTGCGAAATAAGGCATAAAACGTAACATATCTTGAGCTTCAATAACAGCCTTACCTCTTACTTCGTTGATTACTCTGCGAAGTTTTCTTGCTGTCATTTTTATGTCTGTTTGTTTTGCTTTTGCTTCCATTTTTTTATCCTTTATTTAATATAAATATCACTTTGGATTATTTGTACTAACCTCTTTTTGCTTTGTCTGCACCAGCATGACCTTTGAATAATCTCGTAGGTGCAAATTCACCCAATTTATGTCCTACCATTTGTTCTGTTACATATACAGGTACGTGAGTCTTTCCGTTATGCACAGCTATTGTATGGTTTAACATATCAGGTACAATCATTGATGCTCTTGACCAGGTTTTGATAACCTTTTTTTCTGAGTTAGCATTCATCTTGTCTATTTTCTTTTGTAGAGATTCTTCTACATATGCACCTTTTTTTAATGAACGTGCCATTTATTTCTCCTTTTTAGTTTGTTTATAATTATTTCTTTTAAAAAGGGCCTTAAACTTTTGGACTTAAAGCCCTATTTAATAGTTATTTTTTTCTTCTTCTAACGATTAACTTATCAGAAGCTTTACCTTTTTTACGTGTTTTGTATCCAAGAGCCGGTTTACCCCAAGGTGTTTTAGGGTGTCCGCCAGGACCTGTTTTACCTTCACCACCACCGTGCGGGTGATCACAAGGGTTCATTGTAACACCACGTACAGTTGGTCTGATACCCATGTAACGCTTTCTACCGGCTTTACCAATTGATATATTTTTGAATTCTGAGTTACCCAGTGTACCGATAGTGGCCATACATTCTTTTCTTACCATTCTCATTTCACCAGAAGGAAGTTTAATTGTTACATAGTTGCCTTCTTTAGCCATAACTTGAGCTGAGTTACCGGCAGCTCTAACCATAACCCCGCCTCTGCCAGGTGTTAATTCTATATTGTGAACGATAGAACCTAATGGAATCAATTCAAGAGGTAAAGCATTGCCTGTCTGTACAGGTGCTTCCGGACCTGAAACGATTACGTCGCCTACGTTCAAGCCTTCCGGTGTTAAAATATATCTTTTTTCACCATCAGCATAGAAACATAATGAAATTCTTACGTTTCTGTTTGGATCGTACTCAATAGTTTTAACTGTTGCCGGTACGCCAAATTTATCTCTTTTGAAATCAATTACACGATATGCTTTTTTTACACCGCCGCCTTTGTGACGACATGTAATTCTACCTGTATTATTTCTTCCTGCTGTTTTTTTCAATGATTTTAACAATGATTTTTCAGGAGTTGATGTTGTGATTTCTTGATAATCACTTCTTGTCATGCCTCTTTGTCCCGGAGACGTCGGATTAATTTTTCTAATAGCCATTTTCTACACTCCTATGAATTCTAATGGTTCGCCTTCGATTGTTACGATGGCTTTCTTACTTGAATCTGTTCTGCCAAACTTATATCCCATTCTCTTTTCGTGAGACGGCATATAAACTGTTCTTACTTTCTTAACTTTTCGTCCAGGAAAAGCTAATTCTACAGCTTTAGCAATTTCAATTTTTGTTGCATCTTTTTTTACTTCGAAAGTATATTGTGCATTTTCTGTTGCTGCCACTGATTTTTCTGTAATTAATGACTTTTTAATAACGTCATATAATCTTTCTGTTTCTTTACCCATTATTGTAACCTTTCTGTAATTTCATTTACAGCGGATTCAGTCATAACAACAAAATCAGCCTCCAATAAATCTTTCACATTTAAATTCGACGGTAATAAAAGTTTTACGCTTGGAATATTTCTTGCTGATAATTCCAAGTTTTTATTTTCTTCAGCCTTTGTATTAGCAACGATTAAAACTTTACCGTTCACGTTTAATGATTTTAATGCACTAACCATCAATTTAGTTTTTGGTTCGGAAATTGTTGAAAAATCCTTAACCACAACTAGTTGAGCTTCTCTAGCAGACAATGCCGATTTCAATGCCAATTGTCTTGCCTTTTGAGGCATATTAAAAGCATAACTTCTTGGTTTTGGTCCAAATATTACACCGCCGCCTGCGAATAATGGAGAACGTAAAGAACCCGCTCTTGCACGGCCTGTTCCTTTTTGTTTCCAAGGCTTTCTACCGCCGCCTGCTACTTCAGCTCTTGTTTTAGCACAAGCTGAACCCTGGCGAGCGTTATTTAATTGTCTTCTTAATGCTAAGTGCATTACATGAATATTAGGCTCCACACCAAAAACACTTTTTTCCAGTGTAATTTCACCTAATTTTTCTCCGTTTGTACTTAATATTTCTTTTGACATTTTTATTTTTCCTTATTTTCTACTACTGCCTGTTACCCCTTTCGGAATTACCGTTTTATATGGCAACTCGGGATTTTTAAAACTTTTCTGTTTATAGTATTAATTCCATTTTGTTCTTGTTGGAACGATTGTCACCAATCTGCCTTCGCATCCAGGTACTGAACCTTTTACTAAAACCAATCCGTTAGCTGAATCAACTTTAACTAACTTCAATTTAGTAATAGTAACTCTTTCGTTACCCATGTTACCGGCCATCCTTTTGCCTTTAATAACGCGAGAAGGAGTTGTGCCTGCACCGATTGAACCAGGTTCTCTGTGGTTTTTAGAACCGTGAGCCATAGGTCCTCTTCCAAAATTCCATCTTTTTACAGTACCCTGGAAGCCTTTACCTATTGATTTACCTGTTACATCAACTTTTTCAACATTTTCTAATACTGAAAGTTCAACCTTATCACCTACTTTGTAATCTTGCGGGTTATCAACTCTGAACTCTTGAAGATGTCTGTAGTTTGATAAGTTATTTTTCTTAAAATGACCGATTTGAGCCTTTGTTAAGTGTTTTTCTTTCGCTGCAACTGTACCCACTTGAATAGCGTTGTATCCGTCAGTTTCAACTGTTTTAACCTGAGTAACAACAGTTTCGTCAACTTTGATAACTGTTACAGGGATTGCCAAACCTTGTTCATCAAAGATTTGAGTCATTCCAACTTTTTTTCCTATTACACCTAGTGTCATATTCTACCTTTCCTGCTCGCTCTCATAGTAAACCCTTAACTGAGATTACCCTCGAGTCTGCATTTTCTCTTGCGAGCGCTACTTGCTTACTGTTCTTTTACCTTTGAAGGACTTTCACCTTCCTCCACCACATAAGGGCGGGTAGTAGATCACATTATATTGCATAATGCTTATTCAATTTTCAAAACTGGAATCTAAGCAACTATCTTGCTTCGATATCTACACCAGCCGGTAAATCTAATCTACGCAACTCTTCCATTGTCTGCTGAGTTGGTTCGTAAATATCGATAATGCGTTTATGAGTTCTCATCTCAAAATGTTCACGCGACTTTTTATCTACGTGAGGTGAACGCAATACACAATATATACGCCTTCTTGTAGGTAAAGGAATAGGGCCAGCTACTTTAGCGTCTGTTCTTTTTGCTGTTTCTACGATTTTTTCAGCAGATACATCAATTAGTTTGTGATCATATGCTTTCAAACAAACTCTGATTCTGTTTTTCTTAGTGCTACTTGCCATTTGCATTCCTTTTTCTTTTTCTGTGTACTACTTTGCCTCATTTGGGCTCTTTCCAGTTACGTTACCGCCCGAAAGCGACCCTTAATCAGCTTCTTGAAGTTCGCTATTTAAAATTATTTCGGGTATTTTAACTTACTATACTTCAAGCATATCCATATTAGGATAAACAAAACACACTGTCAACCGTATTTTTCCATGTTTGTTTAGTTTTGTTACAATGTATTTTTATAAAATATCGAGCTTTTGAATAACCTGTTTTATATCAATCCCTGTTATTGCCAAAGCAGCTTCAGAAGCAAATTTGGCAAGTTAATTTTCGATTAAAACACACCATGATACAGCAACTTATCATATACTTTTTCTTGACAAAATCTTTTAGTATCTTTTACGATTATTACAGATATTGGCTATAAACCCCGGGGTAGCACTCCGCCTTCTAAAAGCTTTTCTCTTGCGATCTGCGCTTCAACAGATTTTTCCATTTGCAGCGCAAAATCATCTGCTGCCCGTAAATTCGCGGGGAGAGTTTCTTTTGGATTTTGTACGATTGTCTTAATATTAGCTGTAAAATGTTTGAAAATATTTTTTACAAGAATCAACTTCTGAGCAAACTTAGAACGTGTTGCAGTAACTTTATCAAGCTCTTGCATTGACAGTCCTTGACTACGCGCAGGATAAATTTTACTTTCATCTATTCTTGTCAACCCATACATTTCCTTCGCCTTTTCGGTCTTAGGAATAATTTGAATTGCATTACCGCAACTCTCATATTTAATATCAAAATGCTTATTAGCAGTTTGATCTTTAGTAAGTTGCTTTAAACCTCTTTTAACTATGCTTGTTTTACCGTTTTTATAAATATATTCAGTAAAACTTTGAATATCATCAGCACTTGGCTTGATAAATGCCATACCAAATACGGGTTTATTCAATTGAATATTTGCACCAACTCCGATTTCCATAAAACTTTACCTTCCTGAACTTTTACAGTTTTATATGAATAAAAATCCGTAAAAAATATTTTTGACATTATAACAAATCAGGACTTTACAAAACTTATTATTGTATCAATTTTTTCTTTAGAATCACTTTCAATATAAATTCTAAGCAAAGGCTCAGTTCCTGACGGACGCACTAAAATCCAGGTTGTACCGTCTTCAAAATACAATTTAACTCCGTCTTTAAAATCTTTTTTTAAAACTTTTTGGCCGCCAACATCTTCCAATTGAGAATATTTCTCCAGAACAGGTTTAATCTCATCTAAATTTTCGAGTTTCTTATCAACTCTTGTATTTATAAAATTACAACCAACAAATTTTTCCAACTCTGTTTGCAGCTGAACAAGAGATTTATTTTCATAAGCCATAGCTTCCAAAATAAGTAAATTGGCAAGAATACCGTCTTTTTCAGGAATATGGCCTTGAATACTTAATCCTCCGGATTCTTCTCCTGCAATAATAGGATTAAATTTACGCATAGCTTCCCCTACATGCTTGAACCCTACTGCTGTTTCAATAACCTCTACACCCAATTTCTCAGCAACAATATCAAGCATTAAACTCGCCCCAACTGTTTTAACCAGTACGCCTGTATATTTTTTGTGTTTTTTTAAATGCATCAAAAGTATTGCTATAATCTCATTTGGTGACACATAATCACCATTTTCATTTATCACTCCGAACCTGTCCGAATCGCCATCATTAGCAAATCCAACATAATCCGGATGACTTTTAATATAATCAATCATCTCACCTAAAAATTGGGGCTTAGGCTCAGGCATTCCTCCTCCAAAATTCGGATCGTGATACATGTGAATACTATCATACTCAATTCCTTTATCGGATAACAATTTATCAAAATACCCGATACTGGCAGCATACAAACCATCAAATATAATATGGGTTTTTAACTCCTTTATTTTTTCAAAATCAATTAACTCCTTAATATGCTTGAAATAATTTTGCGAAAAATCAGTATACACAAGCTTCCCCTTAACGCAGGTTGGAGAGGATTTTCCAAAGTTGGAAATAATTTCATCCGTGATATCACTTGTCGCAGGACCTGCATAATCAGGAATAAATTTTATGCCTAAATACTCGGGAGGATTATGTGAGGCTGTAAACATTACAGCACAAGCATCAAGATATTTTGCATTGAAAGCCAATACAGGTGTAGGAACAACTTTATCACTATATAAAACTCTAAATCCGCAATCCTCTAATATTTGAGCGCACTGCATAGAAAACTCACGTGCCATATTTCTCGGATCATAGCCGATAATAATAGTTTTAAATATTCCATAATTATCAAAAACATATTTCCCAATCGCTTTAGATACAATTGCAACATTTTCTTCATTAAAACCTTTTCCTACAACAGCCCGCCAACCATCTGTTCCAAATTTGATATTAGTCATTTCTTCCCTTCTTATTTAGTTTCTGTTATAATCTTAATTGAAATACGGGAGTTTAGCAAATGGCAAATTTTGAATTAATAAAAAATATTGCATATCTTGAACCGCAACACTCATTTTCCGAGATGGCTACAGATGAATTTTGCATAAAATATAATTTAAAATGTTCTAAAACACCATTTAAAACAATCAAACAAATAGTTGACTTTGTCACAATAACTCCGGACGTATTAGGCGTACTGCCTGTAGAAAACACTATTGACGGAACCATCAGGGAATCTCTGGACTGTCTTATTAATTCAACAAACCCGTATATTAAAATAATTTCAGAAATAACTATGCCTGTTGAATATTGTTTACTTTCTAAAACAACAGAATTCTACAGCATAACAGGTTTAATTGCACCACCAAGACTTTTCGGCAAATGCCACGAATTTATTGAAAACGAACTGCCTCGAAATTTAAACATTGTAGAAGCTCCAACTATGCTTGAATCTGCGTATGATCTTCATAACCACAATTTAACTTATGCGGCTATCGGAAACAAAAAAATAGCACAGGCTTGCAGACTCAATGTTTTGAGAGAAAACATTCATGATGATAAGAATAATATTACCCGTTATATTTTAATAGGCAATATCGATACCGAAGAATCAGAAGATGATAAAACAACTATCGCTTTTAAAACCAGCAACCGTCCGGGAGCTCTTTTAGAAATCTTAAAAATATTTTTGGAGAATAATATCAATCTGTCCTACATATCTTCAAGACCATCCAAAGAAAACAATGAATATATTTTCATTGTTAACTTTGACGGACATATTAAAAATCCGAGAATGAACAAAGCAATAGAAGAAATTAAGCCTAAAACTTCATTTTTCAGGTACTTAGGTTCATATAAAAAAGCTGAACCTCCTTGTCTTAAAATATGTTAAGCTTAATTCAATAAAGAGCAGTTTTATTTAGCAAATTTTTTTACTTTATATACAAGGAGAAAATTAATGTTTGTAAAACTGGGGACAAAATTATTTAAATCTGTTCAAAAAGCTTATCCAATCTCAACAAACGGGCAAAGTTTAATGGCAAAAAATGTTAAATTTGACATTAAAAACCCGTATATACTTGAGGTTTTACCTGAAGAAAGGATTGATGAGCTCTGTATATTCAACGGCAAAAAGTTAAAAACAGTTTGCTCAATTCTTGACAATGACAACTACATAGATATCAAAAACAGATATAAAAAACTTCTACCTGAAATATCTAAAGGTTTTAGCGATGATGAACTGAATTCACTGTACAAAAAAGCCTTCCCGAATATTAAAATACCAACAGATGTAAATTGTGATGCATTTGTACTTTTAAACAATCTGTCACCAGAAATAGGGTCAAAGTTTGATGCTCATGGGATAGCAAAAATTAGTATAACAGATCACCTCAGACAGTTAAATAAACTATTAACCGACGGCATAAATCCCGATAAACCATTTTACACAGCTCCGCTTGTTGCAAAGGGAAATGTCGGAGCAGGGATAGGAACAGCAAACGGATCAGCCTATCGTGACGGTTCATTCATATTAGTTAGCGATAAATCAAACAAACTTTGCAAAAACGGAATTAAACACGTTATTGTTAACGATGCGTATTACAATATTATTAGCGACTTACAGAAAAAATTTCCAAACGTAAATTTTGTAAGAGCTGATAATGCTGTTGAATATTTTTCTAACTTATAGGTTTATATTATTTCACCTTTTAAATACCAGGTTTTTACACCCGTAATTTTAACATTAACAAATTCGCCTGTCATATCTTTATCACTCGGAATGTGAACAATTTTATTATTTCTTGTCCTGCCGGTAATAACATTTTTACCTTTGTGATTTTCAAAATTTTCAATTAAAACTTCCATCTCACGCCCGAGAAACTTTTCATTTGAAGCAAGACAACATTTTCTGTTTTGCTCATTCAACCTTGCCAGACGTTCAAATTTTGTATCTTCATCAATGTACTTATCAACCCATTTTGCGGCAACAGTCTTTTCTCTGGGAGAATACGCAGCTGTATTTGAATAATCCAACCCCAATTCTTCCATCGCAGTCAGTGTTTCAACAAACTGTTCTTCAGTTTCGCCCGGGAAACCTGCAATAAAATCACTTGTAATAGTCACATCAGGAACCATTTCTCGCACTTTATTTGCAATCTTAAAATAAGTTTCACGATCATAACGCCTGTTCATCTTTTTCAAAACTTCGCTGCTGCCTGACTGCATTGGAATATGAAAATATTCACAAACTTTGTCCAATTCCAGAGTCGTCTTAATCAAATCATCAGTAATATCAGTAGGATAAGATGTCACAAAACGGATTCTAAATTTTCCCTCTGTCGCATTAACATCTTTCAGTAAATCAGCAAGCCTGTATTGTTTATCTTTAAAATCTTTTCCATAACTGTCGACATTCTGTCCTAACAGCGTAATTTCTTTAAATCCTGCACCGAGTGCATCCTTAACTTCTTTTAATATAGTTTCAGGAAGTCTTGAACGCTCTCTGCCTCTGGTGTAAGGCACTATACAATACGTACAAAAATTATTACACCCTTCAGTTATAGGTATCCACGCATTCACAGATTTTACTCGATTAATCTTAAACTGAACAGCCTTATCATCTTCAGTGGAATTGGTTTCTTCACATTCGCAAACTTTTTCCCCATTTTGAACAGCTTTTATTATCTCAGGCAAAGAATAAATCTTATGAGTTCCCAGAACAAAATCAACATAATGCGCACGCTTAAATATTTGCTCAGCTTTTTGTTGTGCCACACAACCGCAAAATCCAATAATCAATTCTGGTCTTGATTTTTTCCATTTACCCCAGGTACCAATAAGACTGTATGCCTTATCTTCACTTAATTGTCTTATAGAACAAGTGTTAACCATCAACAAATCTGCATCTTTAGGGACATCAGTCTGCTCATATCCAAAGTTTGATAACATACCAAACATCCTCTCAGTATCTGACTTATTCATCTGACAGCCCATCGTTTCTATATAAACTTTCTTCATTATTAAACCTCTTATATTTCCAATGCTATATGCTTTTATCTTATCCAAAAAATAACGTTTGTAAAATTAATAAGAAGTTGACCGCTTAAAATCTTCCACATAAAATAAACATAAACGGAGAAAAGAATGAAGCAAAATCTGATTTATATAATTTGTTCAATAATCATTATTACAATAACCATTATAGGGGTTTTTATAATTCGTGTTCAAAAAAAAGCAAAAATTAATATTGACGAATTGATTATTAAAATAACCCAAGATACGAAGCTTATAGATATAAACACTGACCATAATCAAGCACTTGATGTTATTGAATATGCACATAAAAAAGGGCTTCAAACGCCAAAAATTCTTGTGAATTTTGATACTCATTCAGATATTTTCCTTAACAGCCGGGTAATAAAACCTGAAGGCGCAGGGCTCGAAAACTGGATAAACGAATATATTGCTAAAAATCCCCAAGTTGAGGTTATTTACTGGGTTATGCCAAAAGAAGAAGCTACCGATTATGAGCTTAGAACATTCTTTGGAGAAAATAAAGAAGATGACCTGAATGGAGGGGTACAACTGTTTGGGAATTCTATAAAAAACAGTATCCGCGGAAGATTCGCAGTTATACCGTTGACTCAAAAATCTTATTCTCAAAAATTCCTAATCGATTCCAAAACAGGTATTCTAAACGAATACGACCCGACATATCGAATCAGTACAAAATTATTTGATCCTAATATACAATACAGAAGTGTAAAAATAATAACCTGTACAGAACAAACTTTGCCGAATTTAGCCGGTCAAAATGTATTTTTAAGCATTGATGCGGATTATACAAGCAATTCAGGATTTGATACAATAGGTGACTTTAAAATAATAAAAAGCCCGAAAGAAGTAGAAAATACGTTTATTTCTATATTCGAAACGCTTTCTAAAAAAAATATTAAACCTGCAATAATCTCTCTTTCAATTTCACCTCAATACCTTCCGGAAGCCCACCACGAACTTGTTTATAATATATATAATTATTTTTTGCATGCATCAGGTAAACATGATGAAATAAAAACATATACAAGAACCCATCCGCAAGAACTTGACATGCTGAAAAACGAATACAATCAATGATAAAAACGGGCGGATCTTTATATCCTGCCCGTTTTTATCACTTATTCCAGTGTTAAAATTCTGTCAAGACAAGCTTTTGCCGAGTACTGCCATTCTCTATATGTAATTCGTTTAACTTTGAACCCGCAGCGTTCAAGTATTGCCTGCTTTTTCATATTTGAAATATGATGAGATTTTTTATTATCTTCAACCCCGTCAATTTCAACAATAAATTTATCATCTACAATCAAATCAGCACTAAGCCCTGCAATTTCTGCTCCCGCCTGTACTTTATGATCAAGTCCCCTGATTGCTTGGGCAACATCTCGCTCGAGATTGTTTTTATAAACATTTTCATCAATTTCATTATTCAACAAAGATTCTTTTCGCTCTTTATAATTTTTCAAATAAGAAACATAATGCCTAAAATGCCCATCAGGCATTGTTTCCAAATCATGTGATACAAAGTTTATACATTTGAATCTCGCACGGGTAATTGCTACGTTAAATAAATTAGGTTTTTGTAAGAAAGTAATACTTTGCGGATATGAATTATTTGCAAACGCCCAGGACATAAGGATAATATCCTTTTCATCTCCTTGGAAAGTGTGTGCAGTACCTATTTCTATCTTGTGTTTTTTAATCATATAATCGGAAAGCACCTTTGGCACAGAAATTTTCAACTGCTCTACCTGTGCCCTGAATGGAGAGATAATACCTATACTCACAGGGTTTTCGGGATTTTTACTTTCATCTTCTATAATAATTTCATGCAATGTTTTTACCAAAGTTTCAATTTCAGGAAGGTTTCTTGTTGCATCCACATCGACCTTACCATCCGGAACTTTTATGATATCAATCGCATCACTTTCAATAGAATCTTTTTTCATTACACGAATTCTGTCATTATAAAATTCATGATTAGAAAAATTAATAATCGGCGGAAGACTTCTAAAATGTTCATCGAGCATAACTGAATTCATTGAATAATAATCTGCCAGATCAAACATTGAATTTGTTCTAAACCGCCACATCAATTGATATTTTTCAGGAATGCCATATTGACTCAAAAAAGACTGTTCTTTAGCTTTTTCCAAGAAAGAAAGGTGCGGAAGCTGTTTATCATCACCTACAACAACCGTTCTTTTAGCACGGTACATAATAGGGAAACAACTTGCAATATCACACTGAGAAGCCTCGTCAATAATAGCCACATCAAACATCCCCGGTTTCAGAGGAAGCGAATCAGATACGGCATATGTTGTTACACACCAGCAGGGAAAAGCATCTAATAACGGTTTGAAATCTTCTTCTTCCATAATATTATTAGTTCTTTTTTTACGACGTTCAACAAGAGCTCTGGCGTGAATCTTTATCCTACGCACTTTGTTAGCATCACGTAAAAGCGCTTTCAAAGATTCTCTGCGGGTACTTTTCAAAATATTTTTAGCTAAAGGGCCTTGTTTTTTCTTCATTTGACGAATTTGTTCCATCATCACGTGAAGATTTCCTATTTTCTGAATTTCAGTTTCAATTCTGCGCAAACGCCACTTTTGAGTAATTAAATCAAGCTCAACTTTCAATCTGTCAAGATTTTCAGGTTCAACTTCAAAATCTTTTATATCAAGAATCTTTTTAAGCTGCCTCAAATTTGACATATTCGCAAATGTTGCAAAAAAGCCTGATTTTTCCATATTATCACTCAGAGATTTTATTACATCATTAACATTATCAATTTCAGATTTTTTTAACGGTCTTTTTATATACTCCAGTTCACCAACTAACGCGGACTGTTCTTTTATACTGTCTTTCAAATCATGCCAGTCTTTTTCAAACTTAATAATTTTTTCACATTTTTCTTCGGTTTCACGAATACAATCTAGATGCTGGTGCATATCTTTAATATCTGCAAAAATAAAATCTTCGACATCATCATCCAGACCGAATTTTCCTGAAGTAAGTTCATTTAATTCAAAACTTAACTGTTTTTGATAATTCATCCTGCCTGCACGAAGCGCCAAATAAGGAGCACCCAGATCATTTAGCCTGTCAGCCACAACATCAACAGCCTTATCCATACGAGAAGCAACAAGAACCGTCTTACCATTAGCAATTAAATGTGCAACAAGGTTTACAATAGTTTGGGATTTACCTGTACCCGGAGGTCCTTGAACAGCAAGTAATTTATTACTTTCTATATTTTTCAAAACTCTTTCCTGTGAATCACTTAACGCTAAAGGAGTTATAGGGTAAAACTCACCTTCCGAACCTTTTAATGGAAAATTCTTTTCTACAGATTGAGTATATTCATCATTGATTACACTCAAAGTTGTTTCTCGAAAAACTCCGCTGGGTTTTTCGGAGATTTGTATCAATTCATGTAAAACCCCCGCAGTAACAGCAGGTCTTTTGGTTAAAATAATTGCACTCTGATAGGTTACAGAAAGCTTTTTAATATCCCCTACTGCAGCTTTTTGCTTTTGTTCTTGAATTTCATCATCTATAATCTCGTCAAAATTATCCCCGTTAACCTTTGTTTCAGACAAATCTTTGGTCACATTATCTTCTTCTTCGACTTCAGAGGGGTCTGTTGTTATTTCAATATCCGGAATCAATGATTTCAAAGTTGTTAAAAAGATATCCATTTTCTCTTTAGTGATAGGCAAATCAGGAACAACATCCAAAATCCCTTCCAAAAACAAATCCACTTCATCATCATCTTCGCCTTTTTTGAGTAAAGCCGCTAACGCACCTGTATTTAAAGATAAAACTTCATCTTGCAAAATACAGTTGATATTAACTCCGTTACGCTCTAACTTACACGGCACATATAAAAGCGGAGTTAAAAATTCATTTTGGCGTCTGGATCTTCCGTTACGACCAACCAAAAACATATATCCGTAAATAAGATATTTATCTCTTGCACTTGAATCTCCTTGAAGCATAAGTTCTGTCAAATTCGGATTAGCACCGTCTAACTTCAAATAATCAAGACCTTGAGTCAAAAGAGTTTCCTGCTCTTTTAAAAAAATCCATTTGTTATCTTTATCCCCTTTAAGATTGCGAAAAGTAGAACTTTTAACTTCCTCTCGCACGCAATCATGAAGATACTGACTGAGTTTTTTTATAAAACTGTTATTAAATGCTGAATTCAGTGCTTTTGTTGCTTCTTGTAACATATTATTCAAATACCTATATTTTTAACTATACCTTTATATGTTAAATATTTTATGCTAAAAACAAGGTCTTTACATCATCAATTTACACGACTCTTACAAGAAAAATAAACTTAAATATCAAAATCAAAAAGTTCCGGTAATTTAATTTTCAAAGCCCGTGAAATTTTGAACAACATTAAAAGACTGGGATTACGTAACCCTCTTTCTATAAAACTCATATATGTACGATGAACATCTAATTTTTCAGCAAGCTGTTCCTGCGTAAAATCCCGCAAACGGCGTTTTCGTCGAACATTTTCGCCAAAATTTTTCAATATTTTAGTATTCATAAGTTAAATATAAATTAATAAATACTAAAAGTAACACATACGCACAGTAACAAAATATCTGTAAAATTAATATATACTTGACTTCTATTAGCATTTTGATATTATGATTATATGAAAAAATCAAAAGCATCAAAGGGTACTGCATTTACATTAGCAGAAATACTAATTACTCTCGGCATCATTGGAGTTGTAGCTGCAATGACAATACCCGCATTAATAACAAATCAACAAAAGAAAGTAATACCAACAAAACTGCGACGAGCACTGTCGGTAATGAATCAAGCTTACCGGGCAGCGTATGATGATATAGGAGAAGCAACACCATCAGAAGTAAGAAACATGGGAGGAGTGGAGTACGTTAAAAAATATTGGGCACCTTATCTAAAAATATCAAATATTTGTAACACTTATACTGATTGCGGCTACAAAAAGAACACCCCTTTTAAGTATTTGGATGGCAGCAATGCACACAATACGGTTGCTAGTTCAAAAGACAATGTTATCTGGTTCCAAACAGCAGAAGGCTTTGTATACGCCGTGTTTTACTATGATATGGGCAATGGCAATATTGCCAGTTTTATGTATGTAGATGTTACAGGTGGAAGCGGGCCAAATATATTTGGGAAAGATGTTTTTATACTAGCAAGACTCATTGATGGAGAGAAAGGCGGTTTTGTTGCTCCGTATGGCTATAGAAGCACAACAAATTCAGTAAATAATGGTTGTGTAAAAGGTGGAAACAATTATTCAAATACATGTGCCGAAAAAATTCGCCGTGCCGGCTGGCAAATTGACAGTTCTTATCCCTGGTAGTAATGAAGAAGTAAAGAAGAATTGACACAGCCCCATACCATACCTCATAAAGTATTATATTTAAGTTTTAGCCATTTAAATTTTTATTCATAATTTGTTACATTTGCAGAATTACTTGATGTCTTGTACAATTAAACATATGAAAATTAAGAATAAAAACTTATTTTATATAGGCGGAGTTGTGCGTGATAAACTTTTGGGCTGCAAATCGTTTGATATCGATCTGACTTATCAGGGAAATGCAATTGAATTTGCAAAAACAATTCCAAATGCTGAAATTCTACAAATAAACGAACCTTTTGGAACCGTAAAAATCAAACTGAACGGCAAAGAAATCGATATCGCTTCAACCAGAAGTGAAACTTATCCCCAAAAAGGGCATCTTCCTGAAGTCAAAAACATTGGCTGTTCACTCAAAGAAGATGTTTTAAGACGAGATTTTACAATTAACGCAATGGCAGAATCCACTCTCACCGGAGAAATTATTGATTTTGCCGGCGGATTAGAAGATATCAAGAAAAAAACTCTAAGAGTTTTACACGATAATAGCTTTATCGATGACCCGACAAGAATTGTCAGAGGCTTAAAATTTTCGGTACGTTTCGGTTTTGAACTCGACCACCACACAAAAAAACTTCAAGATGAATACCTTGAAAATATAAACTACGATATGTCGTACAAAAGACTAAAAAAAGAATTGATTGAAACATTCAATCTTAATTCTCAAAAAGCGTTTGAATATTTTGTTAATCAAAAAATTTACAAACTCATTGCCCCGCAGAATTTTAAACTTCCAAAGTTTAATATGGAAAATCTTATTAACAAATATCAACCTGAATGTATTTGGATAATTTATGTAGGACTTTTAGATAATATTTCAAGTTTGCCGCTGACAAAACAAGAAAAGAAGATTGTAGAAGATTTTAAAACACTCAAAGAAAAAAGTTTTAATAACGATTTTGAAACATACAAAAACTTTGAAAATATTAGTTTAGAATCAATTATAATGTTTGCAACCGTACGAGAGCAAGAAACAGAAAAATACCTTGAAACCCTTCGGTATATAAAGCCTTCAATTAACGGAACTGATTTGAAGGCTCTAAATATTCCGCCATCAGAAAAATATCAACAATGCTTTGACTATATACTGTCAGAGAAAACAAAAAATCCTGAAATGACCAGATCTCGGGAACTTGAACTCGCAAAAGAATTTTTCAATCTTTCAAATTCGTAAACTACTTTCCTTTTATCCCAAAACTTTCTTTTATTTGTTTAAGATTACCATTTTTAGTTTCAATTTCAATAACATTATTAACGGCCCGCACCAGATCTTTTGACTCAATACCTTTTCTAAAAGCAACAGCGTAAGGTTCTTTGGAATAGCGTTTTGGCAAAAGTACAACGCTGTCATCTTTTAGAGCTAAACCGAGTAAAATTGTATCATCAGAGACAATAGCATCAGCCTTATCTGCCTTAAGTGATTTATACGCATCTGTATAAGTTTTATATCCTACAACTCCAACATTTGGAACAGCTGTTTTCAAGCTCATTTCACTTGTCGAACCAAAAACAATTATAGCTCGCTTTCCGCTCAGATCTTTTAAAGACTTAATACTGCTCCCTTTTTTAACCAGTAATGCCTGACCGGCAATATGATAAGGGTCAGAAAAATCAAGAATTTCCTGACGTTTCGGAGTGACTGACATTGTTGCAATAATCATATCAACATCACCTGAATAAAGTTTCATCATTCTGTCAGATGCAGTTACGGGAATAAACTTTATTTTCTTATCACTTCCTAAAATTCCACGTGCAATAAGCCTTGCAAGTGCTGCATCGTAACCTGCAAAATGTCCTTTTTCATCCATATAGCCAAACGGATACGTATCCGTTTTAACTCCGACAATCAATTGATCACGGGAAATAATTGTATTTAAATCATTTGCCATTGGCTCTTCCTGATGTTTGCCGCAGCCACAACATACAAACATTATCAACATTAATAAAGATACTATTTTTTTATACATAAAAATTTTCCTCATTTTCTTCCCATAATACCCCAACATAAAAACAAGTCAAAAAAGTTAAATATATTTATTTTTTTATAAATTTAAGCTATGATAAATTTATGAAAACAATTGTTCTAACAGGAATGATGGGAAGCGGGAAAACAACCGCAGCAAAACTTTTGGCTCAAAAACTTAACCTTGAGTCTATTGATATTGATGCACTTATAGAGCAGAAAGAGAAGCTTACAATTTCTGAAATTTTTAAACAAAAGAGCGAAAAATATTTCAGAAAACTTGAACAGCAAACAATTTTAGCTGTAACAAAACCTGAAAAACAAGTTATTTCACTTGGCGGAGGAGCTTTTGAAGACCCTAAGACAAGAAAATTTTTACTAAAAAATACAACAGTAATTTTTTTAGAAGCTTCTGCGGAAACAATTTATGAAAGAATAAAAAATAACACATCTCGCCCGCTACTTTGTGATAATATAACTAAAGAAAAAATAAGTGAAATTCTTGAAAAAAGGAAACTAAATTATAATTCTGCACACCTAAAAATAATAACTGATAACAAAACTCCAAACACAGTAATAAAAGAAATTACAGGAGCAATTAAAATATGATAAATTTATCCGTAAATATTAAAGGGAAAAACAAAAATTATCCAATTTATATTAACAACATAGATGTAGAAAATCTCAAACAAACAATTTTAGATGAAATAAATCACAAAAATTATATTGTCGTTTTTAGTTCAAAAGTTTATAAATTATACGGAAAAATTTTAAAGTTTCCAAAGTCCCAAACCTTTATACTACCCGACGGCGAAAAAGAAAAAAATTTCAAAAATTATGCAAAAATATTAGATTTTGCACTCTTAAAAAAATTAAAACGGGAAGATGCAATAATCGCTATCGGGGGCGGAGTAGTTGGAGATATTGCAGGCTTTGCTGCATCAACATACATGCGTGGAATAAATTTTATCCAGGTACCTACAACTCTTCTTGCAGCCACAGACAGCTCTGTTGGGGGAAAAGTCGCAATAAACTCAAAATTCGGAAAAAACCTTATAGGTGCATTTTATCAACCAAAAGCTGTTTTTATTAACGTAAATTTTCTCAGAACACTTGATGACAAGCAATTCAAAAGCGGACTTGGCGAAGTGTTAAAATACGGCTTTATCGAGAGCAGTTGCATAAAAGAACAAGAGCCTCATCTTATTAATTTTTTGACAGAAAATTACGAAAAAATTCTTTCAAAAGATATCTTAACCCTAAAATCACTCATAAAAATGTGTATAGAACTGAAAGTTGCAGTTGTTCAACAAGATGAAAAAGAAGAAGGACTACGAAAAATATTAAACTTCGGTCATACATACGGACACGTATTGGAAAATCTTACAAAATACAAAAAATATACCCACGGTGAATGCGTTATAGAAGGAATTGATTTTGCTCTGCGGCTCGCACTATACAAAAATCTTATTGACAAAGAATATAAATTTCTCTGTCAGGATTTAATTAAAAAATTTGATTACAATCCCCTTTTGAAATTTGAACCTGAAAAAATTCTAAAAGTAATGACCAATGATAAAAAATCTACAAATTCCCACATAAAATTCATACTGCCAACAAGCTATGCTACAGTTAGCGAGTATAATTTTACCACAGATGAACTGGTAGAGTTTCTAAATACTTAACATAGTTGCAAAACCTTGCCCTGCCGTGCTAACATGGCAATGTATTATGGTAGCAAAAGGATACTAAAAAGTTTATGTTGAGTTCTAAAGATCTTCCAAAATGTCCGGTAGAAACCACCCTGAAGCTTCTGGACAGCAGGTGGAAAGTACTTATTATCAGAGAACTATTAACCGGGACAAAACGTTTTGGACAATTGAAAAAATCAGTAAAAGGAATTACTCAAAAAGTTTTGACAGCAAAACTTCGCGAACTTGAAGACACAGGACTTTTAGAACGCACAGTCTACCCTCAAACCCCTCCAAAAGTTGAATATACCCTAACAGATGTCGGCTACAGTATACATCCTGTTATTAATGCACTACAAGACTGGGGGAAAGATTACAAAAAATATACCAAACTCCTTGAGAAAATGCGCGGATAAGAACTAGTTATAATACTCCCCGATAAATTGTACGGCGTTGTAGTGATTTAAACAAAATCACTTTCTGCAACAACAGAAGCAATTAAATCACCGTAGCTGTTTACGGTTCCGTTAGTTTCTTCAACAATATATCTGATACCGGTTTTACCTTCAATAGCTTTTTCGGCACAATCCATAGCATCATCCCAATCTTTAAATTCACCTACCAAACGTTTTGACATTTCGGATTTATCTGTAGATGTGTATACTTGAAACATAACTTATCTCCTTTTTCTTTATTCTACCACAGAATATATTTTAAATGATTTTTTCTAAATGCGTTTCAACAATAGCTTTATTGATTGCCTGGGTTTCATCTGTAAACAAAGAATTTTCACCAATTTGCGAAATTACTTCAAGCGCTTTTATCTGGTTAAAAACTTTTTCATTCGGAATTACCAAAAATAATTTAATTTTTTGTGCAAGCAATCGGACAATAATGTCTTCCAACGCAAAAATTGCAGACATATCAAGTTCGGCATTTGAAGAATAATTCAAAATGATATATTCAGTTTCGAGCATTTCATCAAAATGTGAAACAATTTGAGTTATTGACCCAAAGAAAAATTGACCGTCTATGTGTAAAATTCTTATCTTGTAGTGAGATTCACGCTCAACTTTTGTTTCAAAAGATGTATATGCATCAGGCTCATACTTATTAACTTTAATATTCGTATTATCAGCAATCCTTTTGGCATATAGAATTGCCGCAAGAATTATACCAATTCCCAGAGCAAAAATAAGATTATAAAATACTGTCAACAATAATACCGTAATTAAAACGTATAAATCATCTTTCGGTGCATATTTTAGCACCTTCACCACTTTCAAATCTAAAATATCATACCCTATTTTAATCAAGATAGCTGCAAGTACGCAAATAGGAATTTGAGAAATAAATCCGGTAAACTTAAATAACACAACAGCCAACAAAAAAGAACAAACAATAGCTGCCATTCTGGTTGAGGCACCGTTTTTAACGGCAGCGACACTTCTCATAGTTGCAGCAGTACCATACATAGAACCTGTTAACGCACAAAACAGATTTCCAATACCTTGAGATGCAACAAGCCGCTTAGAATTATGTTTAACTTTCGTAAGAGAATCCATAATAATCCCTGTTAATAAACTTTCACTTGTTGCAATAAATGCAAGAGTTAATGCAGTAGGGATATCACGCATAATTCCTTCTAAAGTAAAATGCGGGAAATAAGCATGCGGCAATGAAACACTGATTTTTGAAAGACGTTCGACATCCGCACCAAAATACCATGCAGCACCGGTCATGATAACAAGTGCTAAAAGCTGTGACGGAACAAATTTAGTAATACTCTTCGGAGTAAAAAACAACAACAACAGAGTTACCATACCCAACACAAGTGCATGAATATTTACATTATGAAGCAGATGCGGATAATACATTAACGCTTTAATTGTAGAAGAATAAGTTTCTCCGCCCAACAGCGGTGATAATTGCAAGATAATAATTATCAGTCCTATTCCTGTCAAAAACCCTGAAATTACCGGATAAGGAACATATTTTATCATACGAGGAATTGGTGTCATAGATATAATTATTTGAAACATAGCAGCCATAACCAGAACAGGAATAACCATTGCCATATTACCAGATAAAGCACTGACAATAACTGCAACAATAATTGCAGTAGGCCCTGTAGGACCGGATATTATAGGAAGATTACAACCTAAAACCCCTGCAATAAAAGACAAGATTATTGCCCCCCAAATACCTGCTTCTGCTCCCATACCTGAAGCAACACCAAATGCCAATGCCTGAGGAAATGCAATAATAGCTCCAATTATAGCTCCAAATAAATCACCCTTAAATAATACCAATTTTTCTTTTATAACAGTCAAAATTCTCTCCTATCCGTACAATTTTTGGGATAATTTTATCATAAATATAATAAAAAATGAGGACTTAAAATCAGCCCTCACAATTTTTATTTAAAAAATTTATTAACTATAAATTAGCCAATTTCAAACTCAAAGATTTGAAAAACGGTAAATTTTCATCCAATTGAATATCTGAAATAATAGGAAATCTGACAACAACTTCATCCGGATTTTCCACAATATACTCTGCAACTTCATCATCAGAACAATCTTCAACAATTTCAATCTCATCTTCTATCGGAACAATCTCAGGCGATACTATTTCCATTTCAGAAATTTCATCAAATAACGAATCATCTTCATTTATTTCAATAAGTCCATCTTTATTCAACAACTGCACAACCGGGGAAGCTTTAGCCCCCACAGTCGGAGCGGTTGAAAACAGACTGCTGAATTTAGATGTTTTACTTCTCATTTTAAGATTTTTAATATCTGTCAAATTTTTTCTAACTGTTTGAGCTAACATAATATACCTCTTTCCCACCTGTCCAGTATAAGCTGTTTTAAAGCATATTACATACTCTATTTAGATGATATTAACAAATTTCATAAAAACTTATTAAAGAGCAGTTTAAAAAATATTTAACATATATTATAATAATAGTAGAGTTAAGAAAAGGTGTTTATTATGAAATATTTTTGGTTGTATGTTGTTGCAATTATTGCATCACTTGGCGGATTATTATCAGGTTATGATACCGGAGTAATCTCAGGAGCATTGTTATTTATCAACGAAACTTGGAATCTTGCCGACACTGCTCAAGGAATCTTAGTAAGTTCTGTTTTAATAGGTGCTGTTATTGGAGCTGCCACAAACGGAATTTTAGCAGACATGTTTGGACGTAAAAAAATCATAATGGCAACTGCTTTAATCTTTATATTCGGGTCAATATTATGTGCCTTTGCTCCAAATATTTACGTACTTATTGCCTCAAGAATATTTGTCGGCTTTGCTGTTGGGATTGTAAATTTTGTTGTTCCGCTTTATTTATCAGAAATCTCGCCAAAACATCTGCGGGGGACACTTGTATCACTCTATCAATGGGCAATAACAGCAGGGATTTTATTCTCGTACTTTATCAACGCGGCATTTGCCGGCGCAGTATACAACTGGCGCTGGATGCTATTTGCAGGTGTAATACCCGGATTAGTGCTATTTATCGGAATGTGTTTTATGCACGACACCCCAAGATGGTTGATATCAAAAAATAGAGAAGATGAAGCAAAAAAAGTATTTAGTAAAATAGAACCCGAAATTAATGTAGAAAATGAAATTTCAGATATTAAAACCACAATTCTAACAGAAGAAAACAAAACCAATAAAAGTTTTCGCTTTAAAAAATGGATGATTATGCCGTTCGTTGTTGGTATTGGAATTATGTTTGCACAAATCTGCACAGGTATTAATACTATCATCTATTATGCGCCGACAATATTTAAAAATGCCGGTTTCGAAAGCAATATTACGGCAATCTATGCAACAACAGGAATCGGAATTATCAATTTCCTTATGACAATTGTTGCATTATTTTTTACTGACAGAATTGGAAGAAAACCATTATTATACTTTGGACTAACAGGAGTTATGTTAAGCTTGATAGCTCTTGGATGTGCATTTGCATTTGCAGACTTCTTCGGAAACAACTTAAAATGGGTTACTGTAGGAAGTCTGATAACATACATTATCTGTTTTGCAATGAGCCTTGGTCCTATCGGCTGGATTTTGGTTTCAGAAGTTTTTCCGCTGCGAATACGAGGAATAGCAATGAGTATTTGTACAGTTGCAAACTTTGCGTTTAATTTCTTTGTAGTAAGCAGTTTCCCAATCCTTCTAAACAGACTCGGAGGAGATTGGACATTCTGGGGATTTGGGCTGGTATCACTGTTTTGTATAATATTTGTTTACTTCTATGTTCCTGAGACAAAGGGAATTTCATTAGAAAAAATTGAATCTAACTGGTTACATGGTGTAAAACCACGAGATTTCTAACACTATTAAACTATGACTCAAAACTGCCACAAACATATGCTTGTGGTAGTTTTTTATATCATTATACAAAAATAAATATTACAATTTATTACAAAAAATATATACATTTGATATATCTGGTGGCAATTTAAAACCAACAAAATACTTTTAGAAAACATAGGGGATATTTAAACTTTATTTAAAAGAGGAAAATGGAGGAATTAAAAAATGACATCAGTATCACGCGTAGAGTACAAACCAACTTTAGAACAAATTGAAGCAAGCAAAGCACGTAGACAAGCACAATCAGCAGAAAAACATGCAAGAAAAAACAAAGCGGGCAGCAAAACCGTATATGACAAGAAAACCGGTAAATATAAATCTGTTACAGTAACAGAAAACCATGTTGCTGCAAAACGTGCTGAAAGAGAAGCTGCTAAAAAATTAAATGATAGTAAATTCGGCGGTAAAACCGTTTTCGACGAAAAGACAGGCAAATATGTATCAAAAACAGCAGAACAAGTTAAAAAAGAAGCATTATTGAAAAATTTCAAACCTAAAAAATCGAATTCGCTTTTCAGTGGATTAGGTAAATTCGGCAAAAAAGCCGCAAAATGGGGAGGTATAGGTTTACTTATAGGAGCCGGTATCTACGCTATCAGCAAACTTGCAGGAAATGATTCAAAAGACAATGAACCAGTAGCCGCAAATCAAGACAATATCGAACAGGAAAATCCAACAACTACAACTCCGGAACAAAATAACAACGACGAAACTAATCCAGTAATTACAACTCCGGAAGAAGATAACAACGACAAAACTGATCCAGTAATCACAACTCCGGGAGAAGATAACAACGATGAAACCAATCCGACAAAACCAGGTGAACCAAGTCCTCTTCCAGAGAAGCCGGATCCGGACAACGCAAATCCAGCTCAGAACAACAACGAATATACTGTTGTCAAAGGCGATAATGTCTGGAATATAGCAAAACAACACTTAAAAGATTTAAACAATGATCCTAATTACAAACCAACCAATGCTGAAATTCTGAAACACACAAAAGAATTAATGGAATTAAATCAACTGGAATTTGAAGCAGATGGATATCACGTAATGATTAAACCAAATGAAAAATTAAAATTAACAGCATAGTAAAATAATAAAAAGAAGCCGCCGGTTTAATAAACCGGCGGCTTTTTCTGGTTATAAAATTTACACTTGACAATGTGTTAGGTTTACCTTACAATATCCTTGCGAATAATATTGAGGTAATATGACTACTGTAAATAACATCTCTTCAGGACTTGAAGACTATCTTGAGGAAATATATATTGCACAGCTGAATAATAACCCGCTAAAAGGTGCAGAACTGGCAAGAAAACTGAACATATCAAGAGCATCAGTATCAGAAGCTTTGTCCAAGCTTGTCACAAAAGAACTTATTAAATACAACAGCTACGAAACAATTTCTCTTACCCGAAAAGGACTTATTGAAGCTAAAAAAGTTTATGAGAAACATAATATTTTAAAAGAATTCTTTGAACAAGTTCTTGGAATTGAACCACGTGAAGCGGGTGAAAATGCCTGCAAAATAGAACATATAGTTTCTAAAAATATACTTGACAAAATGTCTGAATTTACAAATTTTTACAGGAATAGTAAAGCCCTAATAAAAAAATATCAAAGGAAACAAGAAAAGAATGATTAAAGTTTCATCCATAGGCAAATATCTGGATCAGCCTATTTTGAGTGCAAAATTAAATAAAAATATTCCGACAATAATGGCCGTAGGAAGTTCTGCAATTGTATTGAACCAAATTAATAATGCACCGAAAGAAGAACGTACAAAAACAGGAATAAAATCTGCAATAATTTTAGGTTCAACAATTTTATCAGCAGTAAACGCACCTAAAATAGCCTCATATATCACCAAACGAGATGGAGCAAAATCGCTTAAGGCAATTCAAGAAAGCAATACAAAACTTATCAATGAATACCTTAAAAAAAACAAAGTTGAAGAAAAATTATTGAAAATATTCAATAAAGCAAAAACGAAAATTCTTACCCCAAAAGAAATTGAAACCATAAACGAAGGACAACACCGAACATTTGTAAATAAGCTTATTCCACCGCCGGAAAATATTAAAGCAAAAGATATTTTTAAAGAAATCGGTTGGTTATCCGTTTATGGCGCAGTTCCGGTTGCAGGCGGTATAATAGGCGGGATTACAGCAGACAAATTAACTGAACAAAATTGGAAAAAACGTATTCCAAATAAGGTAAACGAAGGCATTTATCAATACCTTGCAAATATTTTTCTATGTAACATAGGTGCAGGTGCAGCATTAGGAATTTTGGAAAAATTTAACATCAAATCAAAAAGTGCAAGATGTGTTGGAATGGTCTGCGGCATTATTCTTACAGGTGTTATCGGCGGAAGTGCAGTTGCAAATTTCATTGGTAATAAGTTTATTAATCCTCTTATGAACAAAAACAACAAACCTGATGTCAGATCACCCGAACTTTTAGACATCGGTTTACATACAGATGATATTGCCACAGTATCTCTTCTTTCCGGCCTAAAATGGATAGAACCCTCACTACCGTTATTATACTCAATATCAGGATACCGTGCAGGAATTGGCTATAGAAATAGCGACAAACACCACAACCATTCCTGTCACGAAAAAGAAGCTCATTTTTTACGACATAAGTGTTAGACAAGCCTAACACTTTACCTTATTTTACAGCCCCACAACTGTACACTAAAAGAGGCGGATTTAATACCACCTCTTTTTCATTACGCATGAATTTTTACTTTAATTAAAAATTATTTATTTTCTATAGTCTGTTTATTGTTAATTAATTCGGTTAAATCATTTTTAGGCCTTAAACCCACCTTATTAAGGAATTTTATATCTTCCGAATCTGCATAACTAACAACAACATCTCCTTTATTTTTACTTTTTACAAAATCACGAAAAGCATCAATCATACCGCGCGCAATATGTTTAAGCTCACGAGATCTCCCATTTTGTTCGTATGCAAATTGCGGTGCTGTACCTATTTTAAATATTTGCACAGTCTCTTTTGCCTTGCCTATTTTATCGGTAGACATTAAGCCCATAATAGAATGTGCAACAGCATGTTCAAAACCCGTTCTTTGGGCTGTAACCGCATATATTTGGGCACCTTTACCAAGAATTTCGGCTTCTTCCTGAATTCCTGCTGATAAATTTTGTCTTCCCCAGATTTTTGCAACGGTACGAATGGTTTCCAAATCTGTTTTATTAGAAGTATTGAACTTGATAAAAGACAATTCTACATCTTTCCATTTTTTCCCGTTTTTAATTCTTATCTTAGCGGGGCTTATGTAATTGGCACCGAATGATACATTATTTCTTACTTCCATATATTTCCTTTCTCTTTATATTCTAATTATGTATTATAATTTTATTTTTATCATTTCCTACAACACGGAGGATGTCTGATTTAAAATTCTCAAATTGCTCCATAGAACAAGTTACTTTACCGGTCACAATTTTTAAATTTGGCGGGAAGTGTGTAATCCTTGAACTAAACAAGCTGTTCTTATTATGAAGAACAAAATTTCCATTGATAACTTCAACACTGTTAAGAAGATTATCTTCATTCAACCCAAACATTGAGTAAGGAATCGAAATCCCGCTATTTGCTTTTATATTATATGAAGGTTTATAACCATCAATCTTTAACTTACCGTCTGAAAGTTCCGTTGTCTTTACACCAAGGAATTCAAACATTGCCGGTGCATCATTTTCTTTTATTGCCTTTGCAAATGATTTTTTAAATACATCATTAACTTCATTTAACTTTTCACTAATCATAATCGCCTGACTGGCTTTAGGTCCCTCATCCACAATATCTGAATGACATTTTAGCCCGCTTTTTTTAATAAAGTCCTTAATTTCATCAACTAAACCCAAAGGAACAATATTATTGTTTTCAATGCCTTGAATTTGATCAATTTTTCCACGCAAAGTTGTCATCCCCACTTTTGGTTCCCACAAATTAAATTTTCCGCGCTCCAAATAAACATAAAAATCGCCATCTTCCAGAGCAGCCACAGCTTTGTCAACACTAGAGCGAGTACACCAGTTTTTACAACTTAAAATTTCAAGTTTTTCAATATTCTTCTCTTTATTTAGCAAATCATGTTTTAATGACGGAATTTTCACCCAAACAGTTTCTCTATCTGATAATCCCATATCCATCAAAAGATTATCACGTAATCTATGAGTATAAATATCCAAAAATGAAGGAGCTGCACAACGAACAGCTCTATCTTTCGGTTCTATTTTCTCGAAACCTTTAATTGTTTCCAGTAATGCCTTTTCATTGAATGGTACCGGAAGATGACGGTTATTTTCTTTTAATTCGCTTGATACTGCATCCCAAATAACAAGTTTCAACGATTTATCTTTATTAAGAACTGAAGCCAGTTCCGGATTACGCTTTTTACCGTTTTTTAAAAGTGCAGAATTAGATTTGAGAAAATCACACCATTCCCCCATCCTTGCGACTCTTGCTTCATTAATTTTGCCAATAGAACCTTCTCTCACATCTTTCGGGATGTAACTTTTCCACTTAATTTTTTCGCTTACACTAAAATTAAAAGGCAAATAAACCCTGCCCTCATTAATTAAATTGTCAACAGCGTCTGCTATTTTTGAAGCCGAAAGCATACTGCCATCAACATGGTATTTTTTATTAGCCCCCAAAATATTTGATGCCAAATACTCAAAAACAGTTGAATAAGCTGAAGGCGCAGATTTTCCGGTAAAAGTAACTCTATCCGGAGGCAGAGAAACGTTGACAAAATCATTTTTCCGAATACTTGTTCGGCTATCGTTATTGAAATTCATTCTAAATGGAGTAAAAGAGATATTATTTACTGCGCTGAACATATATAAATCCTTCATTTACAAATTATATGTGAAACAATAATGCTCCTCAATATTAAATTTTGCGAAAATAATATATTATTCTTAATATTTTTTAATATTATTGTTAAAAATGTTCAAGAATATTTTCACAGGTTTTAAAACCGGAAAGGAGTATAAAATGACAGAAATTAATTTTACATCAACATATCGTATCCCGATATCTCAAGCAGGAATTAACAATGCAAAGAAAATTAAATTAAGAGAACTTGTTGAATCTTATCCTAATTCACTTATTGGTAAAAGTAAAACCGGTCATGCGAGAGTTTCAATTCCAAATAGCGAAGATGCAAATTTTATTCGAAAATTAAAAGGAATTGGCTACAAGATTTTCCAAAGGTTTGAAGGGGAAAATATTTCAAAAGAAAATCTTGATACCTTCATAAAAGGGAAATTAGATACCAGAGAATTTAACCAAAAAGGTAAAAATCCACAAAAAATGACCCGTGAAATGAAAGAGCAAAGACGCTATGAAAGAAGATTCACACCACAGCCCCCAAAAGCAGCTCAGATGAAAGATCAGCCTTTAGAAAATGCCGCCCAAAATATAACTACTGCCCCAAAACAGGCAGCAGAAATACATACTGCAAGAAAACCTGAGGTCCTACAAAAAAACATTACAACTGAAGATAATAAAACTCAAATCCGCAACTCTGAAAAATACCTTGAATACAAAGAAAAATACGGTGAAGAATTTGCAGAAGCAATTTTCTTTGGAAGATAAGAACAATTAAATACAAAAGCGGACCGGATTAAAATCCGGTCCGCTTTTGTATTTTAAACATTTAAAACAACCTTACCTGTCTTTAAAGTTTCTGGAACATTAATAACTCGTTGATTTGTACTTCCAACCCAGGGGATATTATTATCATTCAGTTCTTTCACAAACCTACCGTCAGCTAAGACATCAACATATTGCATCGCATCTTCGTCTTTGACATCTTCCCATAGAAACCCTGTATAAACCCAAACAGTCTTCTCAGGACAAAGATCCTTACACTTTTTCATCAATCTAAAAACTTCACTCCTGTTAAACGGATGTAAAGGATCACCGCCGCTAAATGTTATACCTGCACAATGAGGCTGCTGTAAGGCCTCAAAAAGTTCATCCTCTGCGGCTTCATCAAACGGAAGTCCGCCAGCCAAATCCCAGGTAATCGGATTTTGACAACCTTCACAGTGATGGGTACAGCCGGAAACCCACAACACAACTCTTAGCCCGTCGCCGTTGAGCATATCGTCTTTTGTTATATTATGGTAATTCATTACATGCTCACCCTGTCTTTAATTTCTTCCATTTTTGCTTCATTCAAACGTGTATCGCCGTTCACTCTTGAGTATGAAAGATAACCGTTCATACGATCAATTTTTGTAAGATTTTTACTTCCGCATTTTGGACAAACATCCATCGAAAGTTCCTGATGACCGCAATCATCACAATATGCAAGTGATAAATTTACACCTTCGTAAAAACCTTTATCCATAGCTCTTTTCAACAGAGTTTTGATAGCTTCTTTATTATAAGATATAGGATATTTTACATATTGAATTTTTCCGCCGTTAAACAAATTCCAAAAACGATTTTCCAAATCTTGTTTTTGAATAGGTGAAATATCTTCAGAAACATGACAGTGGAAACTGTTTGAAACATATCCTCTGTCTGAAACTTTTTCTTTTATTCCAAATTTCTTTCTAAACTGTTTAACCTGAAGTCCGCAAAGATTTTCAGCAGGAGTACCATAAATTGCATAAAGATTTCCGTCTTCCTCTTTAAACTGGTTGACTTTATTATTTATATACTCCATAACTTCAACAGCAAATTCACCATCTTCTACTAGAGATTTACCGTTATAAAGTTCTTGTAATTCATTTAAAGCTGTAATCCCAAATGAGGCTGTTGCAGCCTTTAAAAGAGGCTTAATTTTATCAGAAGGTTTAAGATGTCCGCCGTAAAATCCACCTTCACAATACGCAAGAGGATTTACAGACGCTTTCATTTCACCAAGATACTCATAAGTTCTTATATGAATCTTCCTGATAAGTTCCAAATAGAAATCTAAAACTTCATAAAAATCTTTACTTTCATGTCTTGCTTTTGCCAAAATCATAGGGAGGTGGAGCGAAATTGCACCAATATTAAATCTACCTACAAACACAGGTGCATCATTTTCATCAGCAGGATTCATACCGCCTCTTTCATACCACGGTGAAAGAAACGCTCTGCATCCCATTGGAGAAATAACTTTTTTATATTTTTTGTACATACTTGCAACATACCCGTCACCGGTCAAAGACAACCAATCCGGATACATTGTTTTTCTTGAACATTCAACACCTGCTTCAAATAAATCTTCAAGTTCCCCGCCTTTACCATGCAGATTTTCATCATATAAAAATACAATTTTCGGAAACAATACAGGTTTTTTATTATCTTTTTTCCCCTGACCTTTTGCGTGAATTTTAAGCATAGTAAATGATGCCATTTTTTCGAATTCACCTGTTCCAAGACCTATTGTCATTGTAATAAACGGATAATCACCGCGGGAAGATGCTACTGTATTAAATTTATATTCCCAGCCCTGGAAGCCTTGTTCAAAATCGTTTTGAACATCTTTCAAAGCTTCCTCTCTTGCCTGTTCAAAACCTAACCCCATACAAATGTATCTGTTATACATTTTTTCGTATGATTTTTGAGCATAAGGAGCCAAAATTTTGTCAACTTCAGGAACAGTAAAACCTCCATACTGTTGACTTGCAGCCGCCATAACAATATCGCCTATAACATCAAAAGCCACATCTAAAGTTTTTGGCTCGTTATACCAAAGATTTCCCATTTCAAAGCCGCCTTTAAGAACTTCTGCGACATTAAATAAACAACAATTCATTGTATCACGACGTGCCGACATGTCATGAATATAAATATAACCTTCTCTAATTGCCTGCAAATCATCTACAGTTAAGAAAAACTTTTTATACAACTCTTTATTCAATTGATTAAAAATCAATGAACGTTTTGTAGATACTAAAGCTGAATCAGAATTGGAATTTTCCTTATCGCCTATGTACATAATTTTTTGACTTTCTTGATAAACTTTATCAAGCATAGCTACAAAATCTGTTTTATAATTCCTGTAATTTCTGTAACTTTGTGCTACAGATGGATTAATTCTTTCTAAAGCACTTTCAACAATATTATGAATTTCTAAAATACTAATTTCATCCTTTTGAAGATCATTAACATTTTTGTTAACAAAATCACAAATTCTTTGTAAATCTTCCTCGCTAAATGTAACCAGCATACGTGTTGCAGATTTTTTTACAGCTTCTACAACTTTTTGAACATTAAATTTTTCTTTTGTACCATCTTTTTTAATAATAGATACAGCATCAAGTTTTGAAGCACTTTCAATAACCTGCTTAGCAAACATCACATTAGACTCATGAACTCTTTTGATAGCATCAGATACATGAGAGGATGAAATACCTAATACATTTTCTTTCTCATTCCTATTTACAGCATTTTGCATAATAAAATCTCCTCAGTCTCGTAAGTGGCATGCTTAAAAATTAAGTATTCCGACTGTAACGGTTGCGGACCAGTGAAGGACTTTCACCTATACTTCCCTTAATCTCTATTTAATAATTTTATCATGAATTAATTAAAAAATTAATAAAAACCATAAAAAATGAATCCATAGGATGATGCTTTTTGTAACTTATCTAAACATTTTTACGCAAACACTCTGCAATCAATAGTCATGCAATATGCAAGTATTTATGTGAAATATTAATTCTTAATAAGAAGAATTAACATTTGTAAAAATAACACTTAACCATAAATTTTATCAAAGAATTCCTTACCTTTTTTACAAACAGGACAAACATAAGTATCAGGCTCTTTTGTAATATCACCTTCGTAAATATAACCGCAAATTCTACATTTGTAAGCCAATTTAGAACCTGAAGTTTCTTCAATATACGTTGGGGCATTTTTTGGACTTGTTCCATTTTTTACGGAACGATAATAGGCATAAGTCATGGGAATTTGATTATGAAGCATTTCACCATCTACAATTTTTCCTAAAAATACAGTATGAGTTTCAGTTTCCATTTTATCCGCAAGCTCACAAACCAAATATCCTACCGAATTTTCTATAACATCTATCCCATCAACCTTAACTGTATTTACACCTTCAAACTTGTTTACATCCTGTCCTGACTGAAACCCAAAAACAGGGATTATGTTATCATCTGTCTCTACCCCTAAAATTGAAACAGCAAACTTTTTATATTTATTTATACATTCATTTGTATAATTATCGTGATTTATACTAACCGCAATTGTGTCATATGTAATTTGCATCAAACTGTTTGCGATACATCCTGTAGAATGCTCCCCGTCAGGAACTGATACAACATACACCCCGTATGATAAATTCTTTAACACATTTACGTCCATATAAACTCTCCTGATTATAACATCTGACAAAGTATATCACAACAGAAAGCGAATGTGCAATAGCACATTCGCTTTTCAAAAGTATAATTAATTTCTACATAAAAACTACTTAGAAATTCTACCCGGCACAACAACACCGCCTTTTAAATTCTTTTTGTAAAATTCAACATGCGGTTGTAAAACACTGTCTAAAACATCAGGCAAAGCTTTACCTGTCATAACAGCGGTAACAATTTCCTGATAGCAAGTTGCAAATGCTCTCAATTGAGTCATTGCACCGGCTGCAGCAGGAGTTAAACCCATATTTAAAGTTTCAACTTCTTCTTTGAAGAATGCACCTGTTATTTCATAAGATTTTGTTAATGCATCAATATAACTTGCGGCATTTTCAGAACAAACACCGTTATCAACAGGCACTGTAAGTGCAAATACCAATTTGTTTGCAGGGTTAAAATGTGCTTCTGCGGAATGGTGCATTGCATCAGGAACTTTCGCAACTTGTTTCAATGTATCTTTTACTGATTCATTCTGCATTTGTGCATGCCAGTACACAGTATTTTCAAACATGGAACCCATGTATTGATGAACAGATGCGTCAATTCCGTTCAATTTTGCATCTGCCCAGAAAATACCTTCTTTTAACGCATCATTAACATCCAAATCTTCTGATAATGATTGAGCAGAAACTTCTTGAGCAGCGTTTAATAAAGCAATCATATCATCTTTTGGTAGCCCTGCCCAAATAAGTGTAAATAAAGCATGGTCATCAAATGCTGAAAATCTTCCGCCTACATCATCATGAATAAATAAGTCACCTAACCATTCATTCTCAATTGAAGAACGACGTAATTCACTTTTTTCGGCGTTAGCATCAGTTACAGCAATGAAATGTTTTGCCGCAGATTTTTTTGCAACAGCTTCCGGCTGACCTTTTGCCATATAAGCATCAACTAACATTTTTTGAATTCTTAAAAAGCCGTCTTTTGTTTCAAAAGTTGAACCGGATTTTGATGCAATCATGTAATTTGAAGATGTGACATCACCAAGTCTGTGCATAAATCTTGCCAAACTAATTGAATCCACATCTGAATAAAAATCAACAACATCATGGCATATATTCAGACCGTTAATTGAAAGCATATGTTCAACAGTATGTTTAGAACCTCCGATACCCATAACGCTTAATTTTTTAACACCAGTTTGCTTCTTAAAAGCTTCAACCATTGAGTAAAGTTCATCAACTCTTTTTAATTGTTCTGATGGGAGGTTAACCCAGTTCAAAAAATAACCTTTTTTATTTGCACGAGAAGCAAATTCTTTTACAAATTCAGATGTTTTAGAAGAATATTTTCCAAAATCAACACCTGAAAAACTTGTTTTTACAGCTGAATTTTTTGTTAACATTATATCTCTCCTTTTTTTGGTAACATTTTTCTACATTGTAGTATAAACATGTGATTTAATCACTTTTTACTTTCAGATATAATAGGACTATGACAACAAATTTTGATTTCTTAAAAAAGACAGATAAAAACCTTTACGAGATAATTGCAGAAGCTGAACTTCTGTATCGTGATGAGTATTTTGAACAATGCATGGGGCAAACCAGAAGATTTGCAGAAAATATATGTAAAAATGTTCTGGGTTCAAAACGAACAACAGAAGATACCTTTGATCAAATGCTTGCAACCCTCAAAGATAATTCAAAAGGTTCAACTCAAGAAAAAGAATTCATAGAAGATTTGTATTTTTTAAAAAAGTGCGGAAATAAATCTGTTCATTCATCTTCTGTAAAAAAAGACGGGATAAATGCACTCGAATGCCTGCAACGAGCATTTGAAGTGGCAATAAGCTACACTGTTTACAACAAAAAAGGGGATAAAAACAATCTGAATTTACATTATGATATCCAATTGCTCGCAACAGGCAAACGTGACAAAACTCTTGCTCAAAAATATGCAACTGCTGCAACTAATGTTAAAAATGCGACAAAAAAAATAACAAAAACAAGTAAAACCTCCACAAAAACGCAAAAAAAACAAACCACAAAATCTAAATTAAAAACAACCTCAAAAAAACAGGCAATCAGCATGAAATCTTGTCAATCTACAAATAAAATCTCATCATACTGGATTTTTGCAGCAATTATATCATTTATTTCAATTTGTACTGCAATGTTTTTATTATTTTCGAAATAGTTATTACTCTATTTTCTTCTAAAAAATGTGCCATATAAGTATTTAAAAGGATTCTAAAATCTAAATTTGTAGAAAAATCTTAAACAATATATTTCTGCAAAATTAACTTTTTAAAAGCTCTGGCATTAACTGCATCAGGCTCTATTTCGAGGAGTTTTTCCAAATATTCAAGTGCTTTATGATAATCACCAAGCTTTTTATAAGCCGCGGCAACCGCAAAAAGTGCATCAACAAATTTTCCATCAAGCTCGAGGGCTTTTTCTAAATCATCAACAGCCTTATGAATATCCGGTGAATCAATATCTTTACGGGATAATGTAATTTTGGCTCTATTATAGTAAGCATCAGTCATTTTATTATTTAATTGCAGTGCTTTAGTATAATCAAGCATTGCTTCATTATAATTTTCCAAAGCCTGATAAGCCACAGCCCTGTAAAAATAAGGGATTTCCCAATCATTTTTTAATTCTAATGATTTATTTATATTTTCAATAGCACTATCAAATTTTCCATTTTGAATATCAAATATTCCATTATCCAAATAATATTTATAATCTGCCATACTTCAATCCTTTTATTCAATTATATTATAAAAAAAACTCAGATATCACATAGTACATCTGAGGTTAAATTTTATAATTGGAATTAAGG
>CABUAQ010000002.1 GCA_902489575.1 uncultured bacterium | reverse complement strand
ACCACAAGTTTGTAATAAAAATATTTTTAATATATTTTCATTAAAATTAAAGTGTATTTCAGGAATAAATATACTTATAATTGCCACAAGTAAGAGTGCTATTAAAACTGGTGTAGCAAGTCTTATATACCTTTTTTTTACAAAATTTATAGTATCTTCATCCTTTTTTATATTTTTAAATAGAAAAAATCCTGCAATAATAAAGAAAAACTCTACACAAAAATATCCATGCTTAAGTGCAGGATAAAAATTGCTTACTTGCATAAATTCTTTACCTATTCCATGATACATTACAATAATTACAGCAAGCACAAACCGTAAAAAGTCGACATTATAAAACCTTTCAGTTTTTTTTTTAATTTCCACCATACCCCTCTTAGTCTTTCTAATTCCAGTTTAAAAAAATATAAGCACTATCAATTCCATTAATACGATATACTAGTACCGATTAAGTTGTCAATAGGCACTAATAATACCTACATAAAATTTAATAAATAAATATAATGTATTGAAAAGAGAAAGTTATGACTACATTGCAGAAAAAAATCGGGGCAAAAGTAAGGAGACTTCGTAAAAAACATGGGTATACTCAGGAGCAGCTTTCTGAGTTATTGGATATTGGCATTAGATCTCTTGGTAAAATCGAAACAGGTAACAGTTTTCCTTCAACTGAAACTTTGGAAAAGATTCTTAAGGTGTTTAAAATTTCGGCACAGGAATTGTTTGATTTTGAGTATTTACAACCTAATAAGGATTTAAAGAAATTAATTTTTGAAATGGTTGACGCAAATCCTGAAAAAATTTCCGATATATATAAAATAGTTAAAGCATTAACATCATAGGTCTGTGAATTTAAAACTCGGATAGTTCGAGTTTGTATAAGCATTTTCAGCATTTATCACTGCATTGTAAAACATTTCATTGATCTTAATTTCTTTGCCATTTTTTAGAATTTTTGTTTTTGGAATATTTTTTAGAACTTCAAACCCTTGTTCCCCTGAACCTATAAACGGGTCTATCGTACAGGTAAACTTACGTTTTGGATCTATCGGATTATGAATTTCATCAAGTAGATTTTCACCATTAATTGATATTTGAAAAATTCTATAGTTTTCTTCATCTGGATTGCCTTTACCAGTGATTGAGATATTTTGTGAACATTGAAGAAATTTTGAGTTCCCGCGGTCTTTAAGCATTCTGAACTTTGTGGCGTTTTCAAAAACTTTTTTTAATTGCTCTACCGTAATTACAATTGTTTCAATTGTAGCATCTGTATTGCACATTACTCTTTCAAGGTCATATCGTGTGATGTATTCACTATCTTCAAGTTTCAGGGGATACATTGTAAAACCTGTTGAATGAAAGGCAATATCAGTGTTTCCTAATCTTTTCATCTCATCTGAAATAAAAGTTCCCAAAGGACACGCATCAGAGTAACATTTTGTTAGGTTTAAGACTCTCTTTGCAAGTGGAGCTTTCAGGCGTGTTTGTCGTTCGTATTCAATTATTGGAAGTTCCAATTGTGGTATAAATCCGCATTTTTCAAGCGGAATTTGTTCTATTGTATTAGAAATTTTGTACATAGTTCTTGCAAAAGAGAGCGGATAAAATATATTGTTTTCATAATCCGGCGGAATTGGTGAATGCTCGTGACCGCCTATTATTAAATCTATTTTCACACCTTTTGACTTAGCAACATCTAAAAGACTTTTACTGTATGTATACCAGTGATGATTTAATACCACGATTTTGTCAAATTGTTCTGTTACAGAATTTATCATATCAATAAAACATTGCTCGGGCGGAGCAAGTTCACATTTAAATTTCTTTGCACAAGAATTATCAAGACAAAAACCTGTAATAAGAATTTTTTCTCCGTTGATGTCTAAAATTTTGTATTTTTCAATATTTTCAAGCGGAAGATTTGTTCTTGAGTCGGTTAGATTTGCACAGACAACATGAATTCCTGCCTGATGAAACTTTTCGACAGTATTTTTCAGATATTCAAAATCCTTTTTGATAAACCCAAAATCGTTATTTCCAATAGTCAGTATAATTTCAGAATTTGGCAGCAATTCTTTAATCTTTAAGTATGCATTTACTGACATATCCTTATCATAAATTCCTTTGAATAAATCTCCTGCATCTAATATTATACAAGGTTTGCTATTATCTTTTTCCATATTATATATTCCGGAAAGCAGTCTGCTTAAATTCCTGCTTTCCTGATGAGAGTCCGTAATTGCATAAATTGTAGTATTCATATAAACATTTTAACATGCTATAATAGAATTATGAATGATAAGTTGAAAGAAAGTCTTAAATTACTTCCTTCATTACCCGGTTGTTATATTTATTATAACGCTGATAACGAGATTATTTATGTTGGAAAGGCTAAAATTCTTAAGCGTCGGGTGATGTCTTATTTTAACCGAAAACATCATGATAGTGTAAAAGTTAATATTTTGGTTTCTCAAATTGATCACCTTGAGTATATTATTACAAATACAGAGGTTGAAGCTTTGATTTTAGAAAGTCATTTGATAAAAAAGCACAAACCCCGTTATAATATTTTACTAAAAGATGATAAAAAATATCCGTATTTTCTTATTACAAATGAAGATTTCCCCAGAATTTCCATCGTAAGAAAACGTAATATGAATCTTGAAAAAGGAAGATATTACGGGCCATATACAGATATTCGGGCAATGCATTCGACCCTGGATTTTTTAAAAAAGATTTTTCCGCTAAAACAGTGTAAAACTCCAAAATTTAAAACTCGTCCTTGTTTGTATTACCATATTGGGAAATGTCTTGCACCCTGCCAAAATATGGTTACAAGTGAAGAATATAAGGCAATTGTTCATCAAGCAGAATTATTTTTGTCAGGAAAACAGTCCGAGCTTCTAAAACAACTTATGGAGCAAATTAAAAAGTATTCTGATGCAGAACAATTTGAAAAAGCCGCAAGACTCCGCGACAGCTATTTGGATTTGCAAAAAACTCTGGAAAAACAGAAAGTTGTCTATGAAAATACAAAACTGAACGAAGATATAATTTCGGTATTGCACGAGGATGGCATTCTTGCAATAGTTATTATGATGATTAGAGAAGGGCGGCTTATCGATAAAAAAGATTTTACCTATGAAGTTGAAGAAGAAGATAAGACAGAATTTTTTGCTACATTTTTTAAAGAATATTATAATACTTTATCTTTGGAATTTCCGGATAAAATCGTATCAAACGAATTAGAGGCCGTAGGGGATAAGAGTTTGTATGAAGAATGGCTGCAAATTATCTCTAGCAAAAAAGTTAAAATCAGTTACGGGAAATCAGCTCAGGGAAAAGAACTTCAAATGCTTGCTGATAAAAATGCCAGAGTTATTCTTGATAATGCAAAATTATCTAAAATGTCTAAAATTCGTGATGATTTTAATAACATTGGCTCATATTTGAAAGAAAAATTACACCTGAACAATTTTCCATATCGCATGGAATGTTATGATATTTCACATATTCAAGGTACAAATACAGTTGCATCAATGGTTACATTTATTAACGGACTTAGCAAAAAATCCGAGTACAGAAAATTTAAAGTTAAATCCACAGAGGGGAAACCGGACGATTTTCTATCAATGAAAGAAGTTCTTACAAGAAGGTTATCCAGACTTGGAGAAAAAGGCTGGGAAAAACCTGATTTAATTATAATTGATGGAGGCAAAGGTCAACTTTCAAGTGTAATGCAAATTGTTGAAGACATGGGAATCACCGGAATTGATTTTGTAAGTCTTGCAAAACGTCAGGAAGAAGTCTTTCTTCCGCGTAATTCAACATCGATATTATTACCACGGGAATCCAGTGCATTATTTTTAATTCAACGAATAAGAGATGAAGCCCACAGATTTGCGATTACATATCATAGGAAACTTCGATCAAAAAGCAGTCTGGGCGGAGGGTAAATCTAAAAGAATAATTTTAGAATTTACAAATAGATTGTTTAGCTATCGCTCGCAATGACCGGTGTATTTACCCCGGTGAGCACAGGCTTTTATACAAGAATCAATATTTTTGTGATAAACTTGACTTATGGATGAAAAAGATTTTTTTAATTACGAACTTGTACACGAAGATTCTCAAACAAGCGCCCGGGCAGGGATTTTGACAACCCCGCACGGAAAGATTGAAACACCTATTTTTATGCCTGTGGGAACGAATTCGGCAGTAAAATCACTTACCTGCGACCAAATTAAAGACACGGGTGCTCAAATTATATTATCGAACTCATACCATTTGTATTTAAGAGCAGGAACAAAAAGAATACGTAATTTTGGAGGAATTCACGGCTGGATGAACTGGGATAAACCTGTTTTAACAGATTCAGGAGGATTTCAAGTATTTTCACTTGCTCATCTTAGAAAAATTACGGAAGATGGTGTTGAATTTCGTGACCCTAAAGACGGAACAAAACACTTCATTTCTCCGGAAGTATCTATGGAAATTCAACAAGATATCGGTGCGGATATTATAATGGCATTTGATGAATGTGCACCATATCCTTGTGACTACGAAACAGCAAAAGCAGCTATGGAACGGACTCACCGCTGGCTTGAAAGATGTGTTAAAGCAAAAACAAATCCCCGACAAGCTCTTTTCCCTATTGTTCAAGGTGCATTCTTTGACGATTTAAGGCAGGAAAGTGCAAGAGTAATCTCTACATTTGACGCTGCAGGGTACGCTATTGGAGGACTTAGCGTAGGTGAATCTAAAGACATAATGAATCATTTTACAGAATTCACAGCACCACTTTTACCAAAGTACAAACCGAGATATTTAATGGGTGTCGGAACCCCTGAAGATTTACTAAACGGAATCAAGCACGGCATTGATATGTTTGACTGTGTTCTTCCAACCCGCAATGCCCGTCACGGCTCCTTCTTCACATGGGATGGCAAAGCTAATATCAAAAATAAAAAATACGAAGATGACCATGCACCACTTGTAGAAGGCTGTGATTGTTATGCATGCCGTAATCATTCAAAAGCTTACATAAGACATCTGTGGAGATGTCAGGAACAGACAGCTTCCACCCTGTTATCAATCCATAACATCAAGTTTCTGATTGATTTTGCAAAAAAATGCCGGCAGGCAATTTTAGAAGACAGATATCTGGACTTCTACAATCGGCATTACAATAATTTGATAAAATAAGCTAAGCACAAAACTAAAGTTTTGGATATCCTTTAGGAATTCGCCAACCATTTTGCCTTATCCACGCTGCACAATAAAACCCTGTATTATTTTCTGAACAATTATTCTTAATCGCAGAAATCGGTTTCTCTGCACCATATGGAATAATAGAATCTTCTTCTTCAATTCTATATAAAAAGAAAACATCTTTACCAAATTGGTTAGGCTTTGAAGAACCGTTGATATCAACAATAATTGTTCTATCATTATCAGCAACGACAGCACCACCAGTACTTTTTGAATAAAAATAAACAAAACCATCATTAGTAAGCAGCCCGAATCTTCCGGCATTAAACGGGTTTGAATAAAATTCGAATCTGCCGTTTAAGTTTTTCCACTTATCATACCCGCAAGTATTTGAAGTTTTACAAATCAAACTAATATTCATAAATGGAGAAAAATATGTACTAATAAATTCATCATCCGGCAGATTTTTATTCCAGGTTTCCATTTCTCCGTTTTCAGCTTCTGAAGCTTTTATCGCCTGATTAATCACAGAGATTGAACGTCTGAGTTGTGATGAGACAACATGCTTTCTATAAACAGCCATCAAGCCCGGAATAGTTATTGCAGCAACCACTCCTATAACACCAAGAGTTATTAAAACTTCTGCAAGGGTAAATGCGGCTGACTTTTCTCTTACAAGACAAAAAGAGTTACAGATATTTGTCATTGCAAATGAAGTGAAGTGATCCTGTGATACTGTACAAGCTGCTGAATTATTTTTGTTTATCTTTAACAATTTATTCATATATGGATTGCCGCGTCGGATTTCATCCTCCTCGCAATGACAATTGCTTGCATCCTCATTAATGTAATTGCTAATACTTCCTCGTAATGATATTATCTTTTGATTACAATGCCGAAGTTCGACATCCCCGCAATGAGAAAATTTTAATTTTTTCAAAAGATCAATCAGGTGTAAAACCTTACTAATTGAGGGCTTTAAAAGGTTACCCCCCCGAAATCCTTGCTATACTTAAGTTTCAACATAATATTACCCTCTCAAAATGTACTATACTACAAATTCAGAATACCACATGTATCTAAATCTGTCAAACTCCTAATCTCTCAAATATTTTGAATAAACTTACTCATCCGCGCCAAACAAAGATAATTGAGGAATACCATCATCATCAACCAACGTTTTTTTGCGCGTTGCTAAATTGTTAGAAAAATCTTTCTGCATTTTTAGCATCAAATCTTCAGAACGACTGATAACCCCGCCCGGGAGTCCTGCCATTTTAGCAACCTGAATACCATAACTTTTGCTTGCGCCCCCTTGAACAATTTTTCTCAAGAATTCAATCTCTCCGTTTTGTTCGGAAATTGTTATCCTGAAATTCTTAATCTGCGGGTAAGTTTTAGTCATAACATTCAATTCATGATAATGGGTTGCAAATATACACCTTGCCTTAATTTTTGTAGCAATAAACTCTGCAACAGCCCAGGCAATAGCAACTCCGTCATAAGTACTCGTCCCTCGTCCAATTTCATCAAGCAGAATAAAACTTCTGTCAGTTGCGGAATTGAGAATATAGGAGGTTTCAATCATCTCAACCATAAATGTCGACTGACCAAGAGTTAAATCATCACTGGCTCCGACTCTTGTAAAAACTTTATCAACAATACCAATTTTAGCAAAATCAGCAGGAACCCAGGAACCAATCTGTGCCAAAATAGCAATTAATGCATTTTGACGCATATAAGTAGACTTACCAGCCATATTAGGCCCTGTTAAAATCATAAATTGAGTTGTATCCGATGAATTTGATTTCAACTCCAAATCATTTGCTACATACTCACCAAGAGGCAAAATTTTTTCTAAAACAGCATGTCTGCCATTTTTGATAATAAAATCCTCAGACTCATCTATAATAGGCTTGCAATAGTTATTTTCAACCGCAACCTGCGCTAATGATGTTATAACATCGGCAAAAGCAATACAATCTGCAATCTTCCTTATTTTAAATACAAATTCCTTTGAATATTCCCTGAATTCTGTAAACATCTTATATTCAAGTTCTGTTGATTTAAATTTCGCAGATAAAACGTCATCTTCATGCTTTTTAAGCTCATCTGTAATAAATCTTTCAGCACCGGTTAGAGTCTGCTTTCTGATATAACCTCGAGGAACCATACTTAAATAAGAATTTGTAACCTCGATAAAATATCCGAAAACCTTATTATAACCTATTTTTAAATTTTTAATTCCTGTACGTTCTTTTTCTTCTTCTTCAAAATTTTTAAGCCACTGCTCGCCTCCGGTTAATAAATCTCTAAAATAGTCAAGCTCTCCGCTGACCCTTTCCTTAATTATTCCACCCTCTTTTATGACAACAGGCGGATTGTCAACAATAGTATTTTCAATCATAAGAGTGTAATCAGAAAATTCTTCTCTGTATTCTCTTATATCAGAGAACATATCATGTTCCAAATCCAGTGTAATATCAAGAATTTCCGGAAGCATAGATAATGACAGCTTTAAACTCACAAAATCCTTAGGAGATGCCGAGCCGTTACTCATACGGGTTGCAAGACGCTGGATATCATAAATTTTTTCTAATGCATCCCTTAAAGCAAACCTCACATCTTCCCTCATAACCAGTTCAGATACAGAATCCTGACGTTTTTGAATATCGGAAACGTTTTTCAAAGGCTGACAAATCCAACTTTTTAAAAGTCTTGCCCCCATATTGGTTTTTGTATTATCAACAGCCCACAATAAAGAACCATATTTATTTTTTTCTCTTAAAGTTTCAACAAGCTCCAAATTCTTTCTTGTTGAAGCATCCAAAATCATAAATTCAGAAAGTTCATAAGGTTCAATCCTGTCAAACTCAGGCATATTACCTTTCAGAGTTTCCCAAACATACGCAAGCAACGCTCCTGCGGCTCTGAACCCGAGTTTGTATTTCGAATAGCCGAAACCTTCCAGACTCTGAGTTTTAAAAACAGTTTTTAAATTGTTTTCTGCAAATGATAAATCAAAAACAGATGCCGGAATTTTGGAGCAATTATAACGCTTTGTAATCTCTTCCGGTAAATTAATAACTTCGTCAGGCACAATTTGGAAAGGTTTTATATCCTGTTTCAAAATCGGGGCAACAATTTCAGACGGATTTAAACGTGCAAGTTCTGCCATAATCATGTTTAATTTAGCCTGAGTGGTCTTAAACTCTCCGGTTGAAATATCGGTATATGAAAATCCGTAAATATCACTTTTTTCATCTTTATAAACAGCACAAATATAATTATTGGAATTTTGCTGTAAAAGATTACTTTCAGTTAAAGTTCCGGCTGTAATAACCCTTGTAACACCACGCTTCACAAGTCCTTTTGCAAACTTTGGATCTTCTAACTGATCACATATAGCCACCTTGTAATTTTTTTGAACAAGTTTTTCCAAATACGCATCGGCAGCTTTAGCCGGAATCCCTGCTAAAGGAATTCTACCAAGCTTCGGACCTGCATCTCTTCCCGTCAAGGTCAGTTCTAGCTCCTTTGACATAATAAGAGCATCCTCGAAAAAGGTTTCATAAAAATCACCCAGTCGGTACCACAATAATATTTCGGGATTTTCTTTTTTTATTTCAAGATACTGCCTCATTACAGGCGTTGTATCCTCTTCTTTAACTTCCCAACTGTTTATGTGATTGATTTCAGGTTTGCTCATACTATAATATTTTTATACCAAAAATGAGAGGATTTCAACATGAGTTGTTTAAAAAACGTAACAAGAGCTATTTTTTTGACAATAGTTATTGTTGGATTTATGGCACTTGGCGGACAGGACTGGATTAAAATGCAATTCAAAAATTATATAAATCCAAGTAAAGACGTAATACTGGAACGCGCCCAAAAAGTCGGTGATTTTTCTAAAATAAACAAAGAATTTGAAATCGAAAAAGCTGCAGGAATTCTTGGATATAATGCAGTGCTGGCTGAACATAAAGCATCCGGACAAAAAATGCTTGTAGTAGATTCAGGTAAAAAACAACTACTAACTCAAGAAGACATAAAAGCTCAAGATGCACAAGACAGAATTAAAGCTGCAATAAACAAGTTCAAATACCAATCTGCAACAATCGAAAGCTTTACAGTAACAGACCGCGGAACAATGAAATCCTATGGAAAGGATATTCCATATGTTAAATTCACTGCAAAAATCAAAAAACTTCCTATAGGTGATATTTCCGGAATAATTTCTGTGGTGCAAGACAAAGACGGCAATGACAAAATACTGGTTTCTGCTAACGAAAAAGAAAGATATTCCCAACTCATTTCAAATGAATTTTTTAAAGAAATAAAATAAATCCTTTGATATTTTTCAAAACGCCGTCAATACGAAATGACTTTTCAAAAATATCCATTAAAAGATTGATGTAATAATCCTTAGAATGATATATTGTAGTTGTGGGGAATATTCGCATTATATTTCCGGGGATGAATCAAGGGATAGTTGTTATGGATGATAGATTAAAAAATTCAATATCCACAGACCAGTTGTACAAAGAGTATGACTGGTACGAGAAAACTTTTCCCCAAATTGTTCAAGAATCTTGTAATGAGTTCTTTGACAACAATTTTAAGCTGAATTTAATCGGTATCAGTAAAAATATCAACTGCCTTATTGATAACGAATCCTGCTTTGTAACAAAAATACGAATAAACCAAGAATATGATATGTTTTTTAGACTTACAGATAAGGCTATCGATATTATTTTGAGCAAAATCCTCGGACAATCAAAAAGTAAGTTTAACATCAACAAAATTTCTGAACTTGAAGCAAAAGTGATTACATCATTTAACGACTTTATGTTTGAAACCCTTAAACCCGAACTTAATGAAACTAACCCTATAGAACTCAAACGAAGCAACTTCGATGTAATTCACCTGACTTTTACTATTAAAGAATCAGAAGAGTACAACAAAAAAACAGGTAAAATAATTGTTACCCTGCCGCTAAGTCTTTTAAAACCGGAAAGTATCACCTCACAAGGGCCAAAGTTCACCGAAAATGACTTCCAAAACAGCGAAACATTCGCAAAAATTATTGTAGGTAAAAACAAATTTTCTCTGTTTGAAATCAAAAACCTTGAAGTAGACGATGTTGTTGTATTTGAAAACAGTAATATAGAAAAATTAACACTATCAATCCATGAAAACGAAATCCCTGTGAATCTTAACCCTAACATGGATTTACTTATACCTGAAGAAAACAACGGAGGAGATGATATGACAGACAATCATCAGAATATATGGGACAGCATTGAAGTTGATATGAGTGCTGAATTTGATGCAGTTAAAATCACCCTTGGAGAACTAAAAGATATTGAGGAAGGACTTGTTGTGGACTTAGCATCACTCTATGATAACAATATCACCCTCAAAGTCGAAGGAAAACCTATTGCAAGCGGCTCATTGGTTATCGTTAATGACAGATATGGCGTAAAAATAAACCAAATAATTGCAGACAGCACCGGTTCTTCTGTCAAAAGCACTGTTCAAACAACTGCAGATACCTCGGAGCATGATGTGGAATATTCAGAAGATAGTTCAATTGAAGAAAATGAAACATATAATGAAAATTCAAATGATGAGGATGAAGAATTTGATTACAGCGACTTTGAACTGGAAGATGAAAATATTTAATAAATAACTTTATTAAATCAAGGGAGATAAACAGACTTATGGGCGGATATTTAGCAAATTTTACAGTATACACAATGGCAATGACAGGACTAATCTGTTTTGCAGTTTTTGTGTACAAAAAAATAATGGATGGAAGTTTGCGGACAAATAACTCAAAATTTCTGAGTATCGAAGAAACAATGAGCTTAAACCCAAGAAAAACTCTACACGTTGTTCGTGCAGGAAATGAAAAGTTTTTAATTGCATCAGATGTAGACAGAACAACTCTGATTTCTAAACTCGGCGAAAGTTCTTGCAATACAACTATCAATAATTTTACTAATGAAGGCTTAACCAATTCAAGAATAGAACATTTTAAAAAGATTGAACAAGAAATACTACCGGAAACTGAACAAATTAATACTTCAACTTCTTCAGCTTTTGAAATCGAAAATTATAACTCGGATGTACAAACTAACACACACCGCAAAACTGTGCATCTTGAACCTATAAAAATAAAAAATCCGCAAGGTGCACACCTGAGGAAAAACATGGATAGACGCGAACCGTATGCGTACAACAAACAACAATCCATCACTTTAGATTTTAAAAAACCTCAATCTAACGGATTTTCAACAATGAAAGAAATGGCTAAAAAAATTAACGAACTATAAGGATAAATAAAATGGAACAATTACAAAATCTTAATCCTGTATTACAAATGCTGATAGTAATGTCTATGTTTTCATTACTACCATTTATGTTTTGCAGTATGACAAGTTTTTTGAGATTTGTTGTTGTTTTTTCAATGCTAAAAACAGCAATGGGTACACAACAAGTTCCGCCTGCAATTGTAATAATAGGCTTATCTATCATTTTAACATTCTATACAATGGGATCAACTTTCCAAAGAATGTATGATATGGGTTCTATTCCTTATCAAAAAAATCACGATATGATTGCCGCAATTCAAGAAGGTTCAAAACCTTTAAAAGAATTTATGTTAAAACAAACACGTGAAAGTGATTTAGATTTTTTTGTGAGTATGGCGCACAAAACAGCACCGAAATCTCCTGATGATTTATCTATTTGGGAAATAGCACCGGCATATATTATAAGCGAATTAAAAACATCTTTTGAAATAAGTTTTATTATATTTGTACCGTTTATCATCCTGGATCTTGTTGTTGCAAATATTTTACTTGCTCTTGGGATGTTTATGCTCTCGCCGACAATTATCTCAATGCCGTTTAAATTACTGATATTTATTGCCGTTGATGGGTGGGCGCTTATTGTACAGGGACTTGTTTCAAGTTACAACTAGAAACTACAAATAAAAGGATACTAATGTGGAAATTTTATTAGAATATTTAGCTAAAGGTTTTATGATAATGCTTGCAATCTCTATGCCATGCGTACTTGTTGCTGCGGGAATTGGTTTAGTTGTAGGTATTTTACAAGCCGTAACTCAAGTTCAGGAACAAACAATTGCTGCAGCACCAAAAATTCTGGGAGTATTTTTAGTAATAATCATAGGAGGAGTTGGATTTATAAGACTACTGACAAACCTTTTTCAAGAAGGAATGGTTTTAGCATTTAACACCGTACCGAAAAGTGAAAGTTTCGTACTTGATTCTAATTATCACAAATACACCACGCCTTTTGAGCATGAAATGCGGGATAAGTTTAAAAATATTGACTCAATCGATGAAATAATGAAAAATCCGGGCAAAATTCCTTATATAGATAACTACAAACGGGAAAAATACACATCAGCACCAAAACAAGAAATGCCAAAGCCTGATTTGGTAGAAAGTAAAAGGATTTTAGGACGATAATAAATGGAAAATCTTTATAGCGCAATAATGCAAATGTTTCCTAAAATAAACACCTACCTGATGGCGGGTGCCCTTGTTTTTGCAAGGATGCTGGGATTTTTTAGATTTTGTCCTATATTTAACAGAAAAGACTTTCCTGCGCTTGTAAAAGTTCCCTTTGCACTAATAATAACAATATTCATTGTACCCTTTTTATCACCTGAAAAATGTTTAACTCAGTGTGATTCATTTATGCTTTCTCTTTTATTAAATATTGTTGTGGGAGCAATGATAGGCTATATGGCACAATTAATAACAATCGCTATTGACTGTGGAGCAGAAATGATTAATATGCAAATGGGTCTGTCTTCCGCAACAACACTTGACCCTACTACATCAGCGCAAGTATCAATTCTTACAAAAATGATATCACTGATGGGAATTTTGATTTTCATAAACCTTGGCGGGGTATTTTGGCTGTTTAAAGCTCTTTTAAGAAGTTTTGAAATATTTCCGATGTATGCAGCTCAAGTTCCGCTTTCACAACTCATCAAAATGGACTTGCTTATAAAAATGTCATCAAACACTCTATATATGGGACTTCAAATAGCTTCACCTGTATTACTTGCCACACTTGCCCAAGATATTATACTCGGAGTTATTTCAAGAACTGCACCACAGGTAAACGTATTCCAACTAAGCTTCTTATTCAAACCTGTTTTAGGTGCCGCGATTATGGTGTGGATACTGCCAATGCTTATGAATATCATAGAAGAATATTTCTTAAGTTTCGCCAACGTTATTTAATAAACCTAAATATACAAAAGTTTCACACACCGCACTTTACTATATTACTTCAGAACTTCAATTACATCATAATCTGCAAGATATGGCAGGTGAGCTTCGGTAATTAATTCTCCGGGAAGCAATATAGAAATCCCCGGAGGACACTCTGCAACAACTTCACCTGATAATCTGCCTACGGCCTGCTCTTTTGGAACAATTTCTTTCTCTGAAAAATAGGCATCTCTCAAACTCTTTTTTATAATAGGGGTAAGCATCGGCATATGCTTTTTGTTCTCAAGATAATAAATATCCTTGTAATTATGAGTATCAATTTTTCTTAAGCACTCAGCAAGATACTCAAAATCAGAACGCCTGTTGCCAATATTACATAAAATCAAAATACCTTCATCAGAAGCACTTTCAACCTCAATTCCAAAATCGATTTCTAAAATTGACTCTAATCTTTTGCCTGACAATCCGTCTGCTTTAATAAACACTTTGGTTACATCTGTTTTATACCCAAAATCAGATTTTAATTGATGTATATGTTCCATCTTATCAATTTCCGAACGCAGGTACTTTGCATTAGCAATAGCTCTGGCTAACTGTTTTTGCCCTCTTGGGCTTTGCAAATTCGCTCTTGCTGCATCTAAGCTGCCCAATAGCATCAAAGATGGACTTGTTGTGTGTAAAAGCATTAAAGCTCTTTCAACATCTTCTGCCTGTATGACAGAATCTTCACTTATATGGAGCATTGAAGACTGGCTCATAGAACCACCTGTTTTATGCAAAGAATGCACAACTATATCCGCACCTAATTTTAAAGATGTCGTAGGAAGTTTATCATTAAAATTCCACAAACAACCGTGAGCCTCATCAACAATCAGCGGAACATTATGTTTTTTACAAATCTTTGAAATAGACGCAATATCAGATACCACACCTTCATATGTCGGATTAGTAATCCAAACCATTGAAACATCTTCGTTAGATTCTAAAAGTGTTTCAATCTGCTTAGCATCAACATTACCCCATAGTCCCCAGTCTGTGAGTTTTTCTGGGACAACCCACAACGGCTCCGCACCTGAGATAATCAAACCTGTCAAAATCGAGCGGTGACAATTACGATTAACAATAACTTTTTGTCCCTTTTTAGTTAAACCCATTGCAATAGCAAGATTACCGACTGTAGAACCATTCAATAAGAAAAAAGTCCTTTTAGCACCAAATGCTTGAGCGGCTAAAAGTTCAGCTTCTTTAATCGGACCTGTTGCCGGTGTTAACGTACCTAAATTATCAAACTCATCTGTGGTATCAACCATCAATGCACGTTTCCCGACTAATTTTCTAAAATCAGGAAGTGTACCCAGCCCCTTTGTGTGTCCGGGAATATGAAATTGATACGTTGGATTGTTGTAAGCTGTTTTTAAAGCTTCGACAATCGGGGCTTTTATTTTCATTTGTTTATTGTATTTAACTTTGTTCGGCATAATAAAAATATACTACAAAAACTTTAAAATCTACAAAAAGTATGTTATAATCTTTACACATATGAAAAAAATCTTAAAATTAATAGTCATGATAGCGTTATTATTTATCCCTTCACTAGACACAAAAGCTGCAGAAGACCTGGCAGAAGAGCTTCTTGACTTGAAACAAAAAGATGAGATTGTGCTTAATACAAAGGATGATACTTTGTTAATAAAACCGGTTGAAACAATTGAGCAGCCAAAAACGCAAAACCCAAAAAGAAATTTATCAAACCTGTTTGATTTTGACGGAGATCTTGATGATGACGGAATTATGGATAATGCTGAATTGGATTTCGAAGTTTTCAAAATGTTTGACAAAGAAAAAGAAATTAGTGAAGATTCTTTATTTGGAAAAATCTATCACAGCAAAATCTCAAGAACAGATATTCCATCATTTTTACTAAAAGATGACCTGACTTTTGAATATGAGAAAGGTCCGTTAAGTAAAATTCAGTTATACGGAGGGTACAGAGGTTCAATAAACAGCCTTTGGAATAACAGAGAAACAGGAACTGTTGATTATTCTACCGAATATGATAATCTGACAACAGAAATCGGTGTATACGGTTCATTTAAAAACTCTAACTTCAAATTCAAAATTTCAACTAACCCGATTCCTCAAAAAGGCCTAAATTACCTTGACAGATTCGTTGGAGATGCATATGTTGTTAACACAAGCATACCAAACCATCAAATCATAGCCGGATTTTCAAGAGTTCAGACAGGCATTGAAGGGGGGACATCCACATTTGTTCTTCCGTTCATTGCAAGATCACAAATAGCAAGAAACTTTGGTAATTCAAGATCTTTAGGAGTAAAACTTGTCGGGAATTATCAATACCTCGACTACAGTATAGCAGCCGGAAGCTCGGGCAGATACATAACAAGCGGAATGCCCGGTGCGGAGTTTACCGGCTGGATCAATGTAAAACCTTTCGGACACAAATCAAAAAAATACGGTAAACTTACTATAGGCGGCGGTTTTAACGGGGGGCATAATCAAATTGATTATGGAGTAGGTAGTGTTTATGTCGGTTATAATCATAAAAAACTGTGGACAAATTTTGAAGCAGCAATTGCCGATGGTTATAACGGCTCAAAAGGAGTAAGTGCTAATAAAGCCTGCGGTTATGCAGCAACTATCGGCTGGAAACTAAATCCGCATCTGCAGCTAATAGGAAGGGTAGACCAGTTTGATCCAAACCGCGAGACTTCTAATGACTTAAAAAGAGAGTACACTATAGGTATAAACTGGTTTATTAAAGGGCAGGCTCTGAAAGTAATACTCAATTATGTATTCTGCGACAGCCAAAATATGCCTGACAGCCATAAAATTATACTTGGAACCCAGATAGTTATATAGTATACTAAATTCATCTAGACTTATAACGCAAAATACGATATAATAATTATATAATCGTAGACTAATGAGGATTGGAAGATACAGTGATTTGTTTTAGTAAAAAATCAGGTTTTACATTATCTGAGATTCTGGTAACATTGGGATTAATCGGGGTTATTAGTGCTCTTACTATCCCAAACCTTGCATATAACTACAGAGCAAAAGTTTTGGAAGAACAATTCCGTTCAACATATAACGACATCAAGCAGGTCGGCTCAATGCTCAATTATGAAAAAGGCGATGTTGGATTGTATGCAAATAAAGAAAACTTTAACAAATGGGAAAAAGAATTCATTTCAAGAATTCATGGCGGGAACAATTTATTAACAGGCGTAACACATGCCAGTATTTATACAGAACTTAAAAGAATATACAAAGAAGGAGGAGGTTCTCCGGGACCGTATAGATTTAACCTTAACGGAAATAGGAGAGTACAGACAGGAATTCATTGTGATAACGGATCAATCTGGCTTGATACAAAGGGCAGAATCTGGACTTTTAACTCAGAAAATAGGATTATTTGCGTTGATATAAACGGAACGGCTAACCCTAACAGATTAAATATTGATATTTTCGGATTTATTCCGATGTCAGCTGAACAGGTTGCCGTGTGGGTTTATGATGATCCTGACAATCCGAATAATTACTCCGGAGCAATCATACCATGTGATCTTGACGTAATCCAGGGTAAGGCCTTATCAAATAAAATACCTACAAAACCATATGAAAAGAAACAACCGGGGCAGTGGGAAACAGCACTGGATGCTTGTCCATTTAACGAGCCTATTGAAAATGTTGCAGCAATGCACGGTGTTTCCCCCGGAAAATCTGCAAAAAATAAAGAGGTAGAAATAACTGATAATTACTGGAAAAAATATATTGATTATAAATAAACAAAAAACGGATCCAAAAATCCGTTTTTTGTTTTAAAAGTATCGTATTAAATTTGCCCCTGCCAGCAAAGACTAAAACTTTAGCAAAACCTTTAACGTATCTTTTTCTTTATTCTTTTCAAACCCTTCAATAGCTTCATCAATTGAATATGTTGCTGATATAAGCGGAGTGAAATCAATTTTACCTGATTTTAAAAGCCTTAATGCCGCAGGAAACTGACCGCAACGGGAGCCAAGTACTGTGATTTCATCAATTACGATAGGAGCCAGATTAAATTCTTTAGATGCGGCAACCGTGCTTTTTAGAACCAGTACCCCGCGAGGCTTTGTCAGCGCAAGTGCTGTTTCAAAACCGGAGATTGAACCTGTAGCTTCAACGACAACATCATATATTTTCTCAATTTCAAAATCCGAAAGCAGCGAAGTTTCAACACCTTGAGCCTTTGCTATGTCAAGTTTATTTTGATGTTTTCCAACTAATACAACATCAATATTTTGAGCATTTAATGCCAGAGCTGTAATAAGTCCTAATTTACCGTCTCCTAATACCACAACTTTTTCAAACGGCTTTATATGGTGCTGCTCTGTAATTTCTAAAGCTGCAGCAAGAGGTTCAACAAACACTGCCTGAGTATCATGGACATTATCAGGCACTTCAAATAAAACTTCTACAGGCATTGTAAAATATTGAGCGAAAACCCCGTCTTTACGGAAAATCCCTAAAGTATGACGCTCAGGACAATGGCGATATAACTTTTGTGCACACCAGGAACAATTTGGATCTTTACATCCATAACTAATTTCAGGGACAACTCTTTTTCCGACAAGAGACTTATCTTCTCCGTTAACTTCTTCCACAACACCAACAGCTTCATGCCCTAAAATTCCGTCATAACCCATATAACCTTTTGTTATTTCATAATCAGTGTTACAAATCCCTGCAAGGGTAACCCTTACCAGTGCTTCACCTTTCTGTGGAACAGGCTTTTGATAATCATTTACCAATTTTAATTCATTATCTTTTGTAAAAACTACAGCTTTCATTTATTTCTCCTTATTCTTCTATATTATTCCAATCTTTTGCAGCCCTATCAAGTATAGATTTTGTATCACCTTTATCAAGTAAAATCTCTTGAGTTGCAGCATTTATTATATTATTTATATCTTTTTGTCCTTTCCCTGTTTTATACACCGGCTGAACTTTATTAAGCTGTTTTGCACTTATAACACGAGCTTTTGCCATTAAATCATTATCTTTATAATTTGTATAAAACTCATTTTCTAATGCATATTGGTTTACAACAAGAATATTGGTCAATCTGGCAAGTTCTAATTGATTCTGTTCGTTAGTCAAAAATAGTGCAAATTTTAGTGCTTCACTTTTGTGCTTTGCCCTCAACGGAATAACAAAATTCATCAAAGAAAAATCATTTTGCCCGAGTTCACCTGTTATCTGAGGGGCAACATCTGTTTTAGCATAAGTTGATGGAGCATTTTCCTTAATCATATTCAAAAAATTTGCACCTGCGGTTAACATGGCAATATTTCCGGACATATATTTTTCCAAAGCTTCCTGCAATGTCATTGTTACTGTTTCTTTAGGAATTAAATCCTGTGAATACAAATATTTAAACATATCAAAAACTTCAACTGATTTTTCAGAATTAATTAGTTCAGAAGACGATACTCCGAACTTATTTAGAATTTTAAGCATAGTGTCGTTTTCAGTAATATTTGGAAGTGTTATATATGCACCTGTTTTTGCCCTTACTACAGGTGCAAATTGTGCAAGCTGAGAATATGTTACAGGCGGCAAAAAACCAGCTTTGTAAAAAATTTCGCGGTTATAGATTGTTATAGCACTTGTTGAATACCACGGAATAGAATAATACTTACCTCGCTGTTTTAGTGAATTCATAATCTCAGGATTAAACTGCGACACAGCATCTGACGGAATTTCATATAAAGCTCCTTTATACGCTAATGTAGCCGAAAAATCAGGATTTAAATTAACCAAATCCGGAGGATTATTACTCAATACAGAAACAAGAGTTCTTTTTTCACCCTCAGAAAACGGAACATCTACCCACTTAATTTTTATATCAGGATTTTCAGTTTCAAAATCAGATATAACACCTTCAATATACGGCGCAAAATCACTCATTTGGAGTGTCCAGAAAATAACCTCGTCACTGTTTCTTTCTTTGCGAAAAACAAAAAAAATACCCGTTACCAGTATAAATGTTGTTATAATAACAATCCAAAAATTTTTACCCAAATTTAATATTCCTTTGTAAAATAACGTTACCCCTGCTATAATTATACTATGAACAATTTGTTTACGGAACTCGAAAATCAAAATAAGCAAATCCCGCTTGCTGAAATTCTTAGACCTAAATCTCTGGAAGATTTTTTAGGTCAAAGCAATGTAATTTCAGACAGAAGCCCGCTTTTAAACCTGTTAAAGACTAACAGATTATTCTCACTAATTCTGTGGGGAACTCCGGGATGCGGTAAAACAACACTTGCAAGGCTTATTGCAACTAAAACAAACGCTGCATTTATTGAAATTTCAGCAGTAACGTCAGGGGTAAAAGACATAAAAGATGCGGTTGATAAAGCTAAAGAAAATTTAAGAGCCGGTCAAAAAACAATCTTATTCATTGATGAAATTCACAGGTACTCGAAAACCCAACAAGATGCCCTCTTACCGCATCTTGAAAATGGTACGTTATTTTTGATAGGCTCAACAACAGAAAACCCGTCTTTTCAGGTTGTACCTGCACTATTATCAAGATTACAGGTAATAAGACTCAATTCTATAGATGATAACAGTATGGCTAAAATTATTAAAAAAGGATTTTCATATCTTGCCACAAATTATCTGCCAATGGAATGTGAAAGCGGTGTTTTAGATTTTATAATTAATCTTGCAAGAGGAGATGCAAGGTATGCTCTCAACATCACAGAAAACGCTTACTTTGCCAGCGATTTAAAAGACAATAAAAGAATGCTTACCGTAAGAATTATTGAAGAAATCTGCCAGCAAAGAAACACTAGATATTCCCGTCAGGAACACTATGATTGTGCATCCGCATTCCAAAAAAGTCTTAGAGGAAGTGATCCGGATGCTGCCATATATTATCTTGCTAAAATGATAACAGCAGGTGAAGATCCAAGGTTTATTGCAAGACGTCTTATAACCTGCGCATCAGAAGATGTAGGAAACGCAGATCCTAATGCCCTTAACGTTGCAATAAATGCTTATAAAGCAGTTGAACTTCTCGGAATGCCGGAAGGTAGAATCCCGCTTGCTCAAGCTGTAATATATGTTGCACGTGCCCCTAAATCAAACGAAACAATTTGTGCAATTGATACAGCAATGTCCGATATTGCCTCAGGCAAAGATTTTCCGCCGCCAATGCATCTTAGAGACGCACACTATAAAGATGCTTCAAAATACGGTTTCGGCATAGGTTATGTATATTCTCACGAAGCTCCAAACATTAAACAACAGTTTCTGCCGGATGAACTTGTCGAACGAAAATATACTAAAGAATAAACACCGGTTGTTTTTAAACTTCACTCTAGTTAGAGAACAGCGTAAATGTCTTTTCAATACTTTTTGAAATCAGTTGCTTTACTGTATCGTATTCAGTTGTTAACGACGAGATTTCTGCATCAAGTTTTTTAGATTTCAAATCAATTGAATCTTCTTTATATGTCAATTCCGCTTTCTTTGAAGTAAATTCAGCCTCAGCTCTTGCTATTGCATCAGTATCTGAAACTTCTACAATATAGCCTGTTTCATTATACCTTGTTTGATAATAATAACCGTCCTGATTAAGAGAACTCATAGAATAACGGCCATCTTTAATTGCACTTTCCAGATATTCGGCATCATCAATCGCCGCATCTTCTCTCCAACCGTGTTCCAAAATATTATTATACAATTCATCAAAAAAGTCTGCTGACCGTCCATCTGCCGATGTTATAGCATTAGTACTACTCTGAGCCATATAAACATAACCGGCATTATCAGTTACGTACACAGAAGTATCAACACTATCGCCAACGACATAACTTGAACTTGAACCAGATAACGCATTTTCATAGTATGTTAAAAACGATGATAACATATTTGATAAACTTACCGCGCAATACTTTTTATCGTCATAAGTACCAATTCTGTTATTTTCTACAGCATTTTGATATGCTGAATTCTCTACCATTGATTTATCACTATCTCTTGAACCAACATCAATAGCAGCATCTGGATTTAAATATGTTCTTTTGGTCATTAACATTGCAAATTCGAGAGCTTTTGCAGATGCATCATCAACATTCAAGCCTTGACCTGTCAAATCCTGAGATGAAGAATAACCAAAAACTGACGCAATATTTTCCAGCAAATTAGTTACCTGCTCTGCAAATTTATTTACATCACCATCATTAGACATTAAAACAATATCACTAGACAAAATGTCTCCAATTGTCATATAGTTTATCTCATCTTTATAATGGTTAATAACTCCATTTTGAACAACAGTAAAAGTTTTATTGCCGGAATTAAGACTATTACCGTCAATATTAAAATGGTCATTCGGGTCAACTGTTACTGCACCTGAAACACTTGATTCATAAGCAGTTTTATCTGCTGCTATTTGTGTTTTAGCAGCCGCAATAACATCAACCACCGCAACAGAAGTTGTGTTACCGTCACTGTCTAATAACAGCCCGCCGCTTGTCTCTCCTGCCATAACCTTTTTGGCATTAGCAATTAATTCATCATATTCTTTTAATTTATTGAGATATTCTGTTGTATCTGATTTATCTGAATTGTTTCTTTTATAGTTATTTCTATCTCGAACTAATTGATTAACAATATCTTTATCTATCTTTTCCTTACTTAGTGTTTCAAGAAGTTTAGTAAATCTGGCAATTTCTTTATCCTTCTCAAGTTTGGTAACCTGACCGGAACCTGCAATAACTTGCCCCCAGTCAACTACCTGCTGTCCAATACTTTCACTCAATATCAAATCAGCTAGTGTCATTGTATCAGCAGAAGATTTATCCAACGGATTTCTGCCCATCCCGGCAGAAGGATCCCAAAGAATGGAATTAGAATCAGATTTTATTGTCGAACTGAAAGAAATAGTATTATCACTGTTTTTCACAGCTAAAAAATCAGTTTCCGTAATAGCATTTGCAGTTTCCTGGGTTATAAGTCCGCCGGGAACCAACGCCTGAATAAACTTATCTCTTGATTCTTGTGAACCTACACCGCCGGCTTTAGAAATCCCTGCAGCTTTTGCAGCTGCAGCATATTCAGAATTCAATACCACTGCACCTGATGGTGTTGTTATCATATATGGATTATAATCGTTAGCTGCAGAAGGCATCATTAATAAACTGTATGTCAGCCCATAATCACCCTCAACTGCCTCGTTTGACCACATAAGTTTTGTAGCATTCATCGCGTTAGAATACTCAGTCGAAATGCTTGACAACTGGTTAGTTATCTCAAGTTTTTGTTGAGCTAACTCTGTTGATTTGTATTCACAATCAGCCTTTCTTGAGGTTATACATAAAAATCTCGCTTGTGAAGCTGCCAAACCCATGATTTTCGTAATCCTTTCGACTTTTAATCATTCCTTTGCTTAATCATGTTTACGGCATTTTTTCTTGAAACTTTAAAATCCTGAAGGCAAAATGTAACATTTCGTAACAATACCAAAGCCAGTCCTATTGTGCAATATCTATGACTGCATAAGCATTTAAATCCAATGATCCGTATATAACTTTTATCTGGTTATCATCTTGTACAAACCATTTTGCGAACAATATATCTTCTTCCCCAAAATCATCCTCAGTCTCTACAGCCGGAAATTGCGCCATCATATAATGCGCCTGATAAAATTTCATCACGACATTGCCGCCCTCTTTTTCCGCTTTTATCTGATAATGACCTACAGGTAAAAATTCATCACCGGCCTTCAAACTTACAGGAAGACTTACAACCGGCAAACTATCTTTATTTATATGTGTATTAATAACTTCTGTTTCATTACTCTGATTAAATTCTTCCCCTTTAGGAATATTTTTATTTCTTTTTTTTAATCCAAACCAGTTTCGATTTTGCTTATCTTTAACCTGTTCAATTGCTTTATCAAAATCTTCCTCTGTAACCGGTTTATCCTGACCGTAAAAATCCTTATTCGCTCCCCAGTTATCCCACAAATCACCCGTTGCAGGCATATCAACATCATCAGCTAGCACTACAGGAGAACAAAACACTATTAAAGATAATAAAAGCAGCAACTTTTTCATACTTCTATAATAATGAATTTATAAAAAAAGTAAACCAAACATTTATATGAAAATTAATTATCAGCAGTTACTTCCGTCGGCTGTTCTTCTTTAACTATTAAAAGTTTAGTAATCCTCGCTCCATCGATTTCTTTTACTGTAAAAGTAAAACCGTTAAACTGAACAACATCGTCAATTTGCGCGATACGACCTAACTCTTTAACTACCAAACCTGCAATTGTATCAACATCATCATCTTCTAAAGAGTCAGCAGGAATATCGAAATAGTTTGCCAATTCATCCAAACGCATCATTGCATTTGCAAGATAATAATTCGGTTTGATTTCTTTGATATCAATTTCAACTTCTTCATCAAACTCATCCTGAACATCTCCAAAGATTTCTTCTAACACGTCTTCAAGAGTAATAATGCCCGATGTACCGCCAAATTCATCCACAACAACTGCCATTTGACCTTTATTTTTCTTGAATTCTCTAACTAAATTATCCATAGTTATAGTTTCAGGAACAAGCATTACATTTCTTTGAATTTTATCTATAGGACAAACTTCATCTTTTATGGACAACGAATACAAATCTTTAACATGAATAAGTCCTGTAATATGGTCAATATCACCATCATAAACAGGATATCTGGTATATTGATTTTCTGTCGCAACTTTATTTAATTCCTCAAATGAAATATCATTCGGGACACAAACCATATCTGTTCTTGGAATCATAACTTCACGAGCAGTTAAATCAGAAAATTTAAAAACATTATGAAGCATATCTTTTTCAGTTTCATTTAAAACGCCTTCATCATAACTTGTATCAACAAGTAGATCTAAATCTTCAATCGTATGAACAACCCTGGCAGAATTGACCGGAACTTTGAATAATTTTAAAATCGCGTTACAAGCAACATTCAAAACCCAAACAAACGGTTTTGAGATATTCATAAACAGATCCATAGGTTTAGCAACATAAAGTGAAATTTTTTCAGGATACTGAAGTGCGATACATTTAGGAACTTGCTCCCCAATTACAACGTGCAGAAAGGTTACAACTAAAAATGCAACAACTGCAGTAATCGGAGCTAAATATGCATGAGCCTGCGGAAAATCATCTAAAAGAGGCTTTAGCATCATTTCAATTGTCGGAGAACCAAACCAACCGATGCCTATACTTGCAATAGTTACTCCTACCTGAACTGCAGCAATAAAGAAATTCATATCCTCTAAAGCCTTCAAAGCAAGCTTAGCATCTACATTACCATCTTTAGTAAGCTGCTCAATTTTAGTTCTTCTTGCCCTAACAATGGCAAATTCGGCAGAAACAAAAAATCCGTTAACAAGTAAAAGTACAAAAACTATCAACCAATTGGAAACAATTATTCCCAGACTCGACTCACTCATCCTTTAATATTCCTTTATATTACTGGTTTTATTATAGTATCATAGAAAAAAAAAAGCAAGCGGTAAGAATTTTACGAAAAACACCTGACTCAATCTGCCTATGGAATACCATAGGCAGATTGAGAAGGTTTAAGAAATTGTTCATTTTCATTATTTAAGCCAAATCGCATCATTTTTGCCTAAACCGCCTCTTAACTTTTTATCACTCCATTTTACTATATATTCTCTGCTGCTTCTGCCTTTGATTGTAAAACCAAGCATTTCACAAGCACTCATCATCGCATGTATACAAGTCTTCGTTCCGCTGCAAAATGCCGTACTTACAAGGTGTACTGCCTTATTTGCAAAAAACTTACGTTCGGTACTTTCTGCCATACAATTCAGCCTGGTTAAAAACGCAACAGTCTGTGGGGTAGGCATATCTAAATATACGGGACTTCCTATCATAACATCAGTAGCATCTTCCATTGCGTTCAAAATATCTTTAAAATTATCACCTTTTTGTACACAGCGTGGAATACAGGTTTTACAGTTAAAACAACCATTCATATCACGAGGAAGCTTAAAATATTCAGTTTGAAGTTCAGGATACAAATTTTGGTAATACTCCTTTTCTGCCATCAATGCCCGATAAGTATTACTCACATCGTCGTGTCTTGGACTTCCGTTAATTATAACCATTTTTTTCATTTCATAAAACTTTTCCATAGATTTCAAAACGTCATCAGAGACAGAACCAACAACTGCTTTGGCAAGTTTTTCTGTTCCGCCCTGAAAACTAACCTCATTTTTGGTTCTATTTGAATTTTTATTATATCTTTGAGCGTTAATTACATTCAATTTAACTTCACTGGTTTTAATCATTTTAAATACTTACCCTTTCTATTTTCTCATTAATCCAATTTTAAACTTTTTAAATTATCTGACTGCGGATTTGCCTTTAATGCCTCTGCAACTTTTTTAGCAAACATATCTTTTAACTCTAAAAACCTTAAATATAATGTATCATTTGTTTGAAATTCTCTTATACCTTTATACAATTCAGAATTGTAATATTCCCACTGGTACTTAAACATATTAAATTCATCAATTAATCTCCTTTCCGGATTTTTTTCAAGAAACGCCGACTTTGAATTATAAAGAACAAAATCATCTTGAGTTACCAAATGTTTATATTTGTCCCACAATTTTGTACCTTTAAACGGCATTAGAAAATTTCCGCAAACCATTTCAGGTTTTAAATTACCAAACCTTTTCATCAATTTTTCGTAAAATATCGCCGATTTTTCATTTGTATTAACTTTTAGCGGATCAACAATAAATGACAAATACTTAAATACTCCATGTTTCCAAAGTCTTTCACAAACATCGTCGAGTTTTTTATTTTTATTGTATTCAACGGTTATATCTTCTAAACCTAAACAAGTCATATAAACATTGTTATCTTTCATAAACTTAATAGTATCTTCAGTCATCAAATTGGCAGATGCAAATAGATAGGTTTTAGCATCTAGTTTACTAATTTCCTGAAGTTTTTCTTTCCAATCCTTTTGTAATGGAAAATTTTCATCCCTTATAAATATAAATTTCGGATTATATTGTTTCAGATATTCAACTTCTTTTTTAACAAGCTCTAGCGGTTTACTTTGAATATGATTGCTCATCAGTGGAGAACAACAAAAATCACATTTATTAGGGCAGCCAGAAGACGTATTTATCGATGTAACAACATCATCAACTTTTTTATCAGGAATAATTTGTTGATTAAGTTTTATATCATACAAATCATATCTTGGAATCCTTTTATTCAGGGTAATCCCCCCTTACAATTTGCCCTCCCTGTTCAATAGTTTCCCAGAACGAATCACATGTTCCTGTGATAATTTTACTTGCATATTCAACAAAATCCTTAGGATTCATAGTAGGTTCATACCCGCCCACAATAATCTTTGATTTTGGATGATCTTTTGCAAATTTTATAAAATCTTTCATGCCCGTTACATATACGCTACATAGATATAAATCTACATCCTTATCATGATGTCCAATATTGTTGTAATCCATAACATATTTGACATTCTTACCGTCAGGAACAACAGTAAGGACAGATGGCTCAAGCCCCAGATTTAAATCTTGCTTTGGAAATGTCATTGCAAGAATCTTTTTATTATACTTTTGAGCCAAAGGATGAAGAATTTCTTTTACGCTGCTTACATCCGTCAAATTTTCTCCGGGGTTAATGCAATGAGATAAAGCCTCTCCATCAGATAACGCCTTAAGGGTTACCCCCCCCCCGAATTTCTTGATATACTTGGGTTTTAGCAACATGTGCTAATAAAGATTTAGTTAATCCAACTTTCATATTTGGTACCTTTCAACTTAATGCTACCTACAGCATAAAACTTGTAAAAATAATTTTTGCTACCGCATATAAAAGTTAATAGTCTAAAATATTATCTAAAATTCTTAGATTCCGAGGCACATTTTTATACATAAACAGCTATCACTATAAGTAATAGAGTAAATATTCCCGTATATTTCTTCATAATATTTCCATATTACAACTTTTTGACGACTTGTCAAGGTAGAGCTTGCATATTCTATTTCGGTTTCATAAAGACCTCATTTGCTTTAATTACTTCAAGATAAGACAGTCATATATTTTATCAATTTTATCTTTCATTTCTACAAACTGGCTTTTTAAATCTTCAAAACGATTATTTGTTGTAAATCGACTTTCTATATCTTTTATAATTTCCCTATGCTTTTTCTCCAACTGTTCAGGGGTTACAACAATTCGCTCCTGTACTAAAAACACCAATACCACAATTATAATCGGAGCATAATATATAAACTGTTCCATAACTTTTCCTTTCCTTTTACCTACAAAACTATCGGCCAATAAAAATCTACGAGATAAGATGCAGCATCAAACGGATGTGATAAAAATTTTAATTCTTTTGTCTGTTTTATCTGGGTATAAGTCGGTACATCTATCTTTGATGAACCTTCAATATAGCGGAGATTATAAATGTTATATAAAAGTTTTTCGCACTTTGGTGAAATATACAAATTAACCTCTCCGTTCGCATTTTTAACTTTCGCATTAAACGCAGCAACTCTGTTTTTTATTGGCGGGTTATAAGGTCGAATTTTTATCTCAACATCATATCCGTAAGATGTCAAACAGCGTTTTATAATTACATAATTAGTATATTCACTTGTACAACTTCTATTATCCCCTGAAGCATCACCGTTAATTATAATTTTACCTTTATGGTTTGGATATCTGCGATAAAATTCTTCACAAGTCTTTGATGTCGTTGTATTTTCTAAAACAAGTTCATCAAAATAAAACACCTTATCATCAGTTTTATAAGCTAAAACCCATGCCATAGGATCAACGTTAAAATCACAGCTTATATGAAGATCAAAATCCTGATGATACTCAATTTCTCTAACATTTTCATCGGTAAAATCTTTTACCACAAGATTTGTACTGTAATCTCCAACTTTTCCGAGTACAAAAATTTCATAATAACTTTTATCATAAAGTTTTTTTAATTCATCACAAAAACCCTCCGGTAAATGAATATTTTCAGTAGTAGGGGCACAAATAAGCCTGTAATTTGGTGCCGGATTATCAAAAAAAGTTTTATATATCCAGCCTTTTTGAACTTCAGGATTTGTGTGTCCAAAAATCCTATACGTGAAATTTTTCCATCCGTTACGTTTTTGCTGACGCATTCGTGCAAGAAGCATTTTAAATGTTTCATAAGGAACATCCGACATTTCTTCGATTTCAACAAAACCTAAATTAAGTGATTTTAACTTATTTGGTTCATCAAAATGTCTAAAAAGAATTTCCGACCCGTTATGAAAAACAATTTTTTGCTCAGCACTAACCCACTTATAGTCAATTTTATCAACAAGACCAATGTTATCAAAATGTTCAAAATAAGATTTAAGCGTTGTATCCCTGACAAGGGTGTAGGTTTGAGCACCCACAAGTCCTATAATCCCCGGGAATTTTACCGCGAGTAAAATCCCCAGCAAAGATCCGGCAAAGGTTTTGCCGGATCCATATCCGCCCTGATATACTGCTACATCTAACGGATAGTTGTGGGGAATTTCTAAAAATCTTCTTTGAGCATCCAATAGTTTATATTGCATTATGACACCTCCAAAGATTTAATTATATTTTTAAACTGATTGTACGGAAGAATTATTTGCATTCCGTACTGCCGCTGAATGCGATTGAGTTTGCAGCCGGGGATTTACCCGAGAAGCAGAGACACTGTCTTCGTCTGTTAAAAAATTGTTAGCATTTTCTATTCCATACTGCTCCATTGCAAATTTGAAACATTCCAACCAATCAATACGTTGTGCAACTGCATCAATCTGGGTGAAAGATTGAATCACTTCAAACAACTCTTTCAAGCGTGCCTTGCGCTCAAAAGTAGCCTTTCTGTCACCATAGCGATAAATATAACTTGCATTTCTTATCTTATCATCAATTTCAACCAGAAATGTTCTGCCACGATCATTTGCCAAAACAGATTCTGACCCTAATTTGAAATTTGAGATAATTTCAGCAGTTTTTTCGACCATTGGAACAATAATTTTTCGATTGATAGATTCTAATATCATATTCAGCCTTGCTTCCTGGCCATTAGCCGAATAGTTAAGCTCAGTAGCAGTCCTGTCAAGTGATTGAAGATTTCCTGCCATATTTTTGAAAATACCTGTTGCACTTTCAATAGTTGATTTAAAATAATTAAGAAAATCCCATCCCTGCATAGCTTTATCAAACGAAATCGGCACAGGTGCAGAAGTCATTAAAGATGCGTCATATTCAATAATTTTTCCGGGATGAACATCTTGCTGCCCCTTAAAACATCCCTTCGGGGCTAAATACGGCGGATTCATCATAAGTGCCAGTGCATCCAACTGCTTATTTAAAATAGTTGACGAAATATTATTCAAAATAAGTGCAACCCTGAGCGGGGAAATTCCACGGCCTGTTGTCGGACATTCAATAATATTGGCATGAATAAACGGATTTATAATAAATGGATTATCTTCAAAACGAATCATAACACTTCTGCCGGCTATCACAATTAATTTATTTTTTAAAACTTCGCCTGATTCAAGTTCAATATCCCCCCAGTATTCCAAGACTTCAATTTTGTTCCCAAATGTTGACAATTTGTCATTATGTCTTTTTGTCTTTACTCCTGCCACCACTCCTTTCAAGGTTTCCAGCTTTTCTACATTTAACATATTATTCGATTTATTTAATTTAATTTCATCAAGAGTTTGATAAGTCCTATAAATTTTTGCACAGTTATCCCAGTTATCAACTTCTGTCCTGTCAAAAACAAAATCTTCATAACCGATGAATTTAACCTTTGCATTGTCATAAATCACTTTATCTTCAATAACAAAATTCTGACAGGAACCGCCGGCCAACTGCTCTTCTAAACTCAAAGCACGCCTTGTTCTTCTTGTTTTTGTTTCCCAGCCGACAAAAAGAGTAACTTCACCTGCTTCAACAACCGAATTAATAATCTTTTCCATTTCATCTTCCAACTTCATCTGCTCAAAAGTTTTGACAAGCATGGCCTTTTGCCTGTTCGCAAATTTTTGGGTTTCAAAATCTGTTCCTTCAACATCGAACATTCCGTCAGGATGTGAATATAGATTTTGCACAATATGAGATTTCAAAGTCTGTGCAAGTTCATAAATATCCGGAAGTTGTATTTTGCAATCCCAGGCATTAATCTTTGGAATATCCGCATCATAAATTGCGTATTTCACAAGCCTGTTATCCGCAAGTTGTGTACTTCTTACATCATTATAGTAGTCATATTTTTCAATAATAGTATTAACTAGATATTGTTCTTCAACATAATCTAAAGATTGTTTTTTATTTTTTAAATTTTTCATAGTTACCTCGTTTTATAGTAATAAGTTCTATACAGAGCAAACACTTCAATATCTTGCATTTTGCCGCCGCGTAAGGTTTCATTTTTTAATGTTGATTCATACTTAAATCCGCTTGCTTTCAAAAGAGTTTTTACTAAAAAGTTATCAGGATAAACCTGAGCCTTAATCTTATAAAGCCCCAGTTCATCAAAACACTTCTTCAAAAAAAACTTTGCACTATATCTGGTAAATATACCCCAGGCCTTTTTGTCAAAACATGTCGTTAATTCTGCCGAATAAAACCTGCCGGAACCACCGGTAAAGTTATCCAGAAATACAAATCCCATAAAATTATCGTCAAAATCAGTTACAACCCAAAAGAAAGGAGAACTGTGATAAATAAAGCTGTGGAGATTTGAAGTATAAGCTTCTGAAAAATCATCCTGCAAATACTTAACATATTTCAAATAACACTTTTTAACATCAGGAATATAGTGCAAATTTTGAAAAAGACTTAAATTCGGAGTAAGTATAATTGGTTTAAATTTACACATATCTAAGCTTTAACTTTTACAAATTTCACATAACAATTTCCACAAACAAAAGCATCCGATTCCCCGCTAAGTAATTTTGCTCTATCAGCACTTTGTGCGCCGAGATAACCTTCAGCTTGAACTCCGTTCACATAAGACTTTGTTTTACTATTTTTATTTAAAACTTCGTATACCGCATCTTTTGTAAACAGTTTATTTTTTGGGGCATTTTTTATATCTATTATGAAATTTTTTGACTGTTGTTTTTTATACCCCTCAAGTTCTTTTACAAAATCACTTTCCACTTTTGATTTGACCATCTGGTCATAAGATGCACTGTTAAGTAAAATTTTTTCAATTTCTTTATTTTTTTTCATGTAAAATACCTTTCTATTATTAAATTAAATTTTTTCATCATCCAGGTTCGCAATGGTAATAATCTTTGCATCGTGGTAATCATCACTATTTGCCGGAGTTGAAAATCCCAAATATTTGCATAACGCCTCTAAAGCCTTAAGACCGGCAGAAGGATCACGCAGTTTCACCTTACCGGTACTGTTACCCTCTTTATCCAAAATATCCTCGGGCTCAAGTGAAAATTCTGCTATTTGGAGTAATTTTTGGATCACGTAACCTTTTTGTACACTTAAAGATTCTATTTGAAGTTTTAACTGGGTCTTTATCTCGTGGATTACATAATCTTTTTTCAACAGTTCTGATGCAAATATTTTAAGATCTTTAATTTTATAGCCGGCTCTTTTAGCTGATAATTCCCCATCTAGTGTTCGAATATATTCGGATACGAACCTTCTTTGCTGTTGTGTTATTTGTTTCATCTCTTTACATTTCTTATCATAATTTGTATTTTTATCGAATAATTTGTATAATATACATGCTATTTATATTTCGGCTAGTGTAAATCTTAACAGGGGGGAATGAAAAGGACTTCCTGTTTTTTTTGCCTATTTTCTGAATATATTAACTACAGGAGCATTCAAAACTGATACAGAAGTTTTTGATTTTAAATTTAACAAAGCTTCTTTATACATGCTCAGCCAGTACGAAAATTTAAAATACTGCGGATTTGCTTTCAACCTTAAACACGTGCCATAAACAAGCAATTGTTCGGCAAACGGCATAGGCACAAGGGAGGTATCGTTTTCTGATTCCAAATTAAGCTTCTCAACTCCATCCGAAGAAACTGCACAATTTTTTGTATAATAAATAATCACAATATTTTTATCTTTATCAAATTTAGGAAATAGCAATTTATCTGAAAAACTTGTATAAGTACCGGTTTTTGCCTTACCGCAGATAAATAAATCAACATCCTCACTAAAAGCATATTTTTTATTATCAATAAAAAGATATAGAATTCGGCCATTCACAGTATTATCAATTTCAGTTGTTCCTGCCGGAAGTTCTAGCGTAGTCTTACGTAAAAGGAAATTCCAACCCTCCACACTACAAAGTTCTTTATTAATAATATTTAAAATTGTCAGGATTCTTTTATGATCATTTTTTATAAGTTCTGCAAACGTATTCACCTGCCTGTAATTTAATTCAAGTAAACATTTATTTATAAGTTCTAAATAATTCATAATATCTCCTTTGTTTTTTTAAAGTCCGGACAGGCAAGCGGAAACAACCATCTGCCCGCCCGAACCTTCATTTATGAATTTATCAAAAATTACTTGATTAATCCCTGTCTAAGCTGTTCCATAATCATCTTTTCATTTTTGGTAAATTCTTCACCACTCATATTGCCGATATCCTCACGAGTAAAAATCCTATTATTATTGCCGTCATATGAAGCATTTTGAGCATAAGATGTCAATTTACTTTTTGCAGCATCGTTCTCGTCATTCAATGATTTCTCGTAAGCTGATTTTTTCAAATATTTATCAACTGCTGAATTTTCAAGTCTTTCAACAAGTTGAGATATTCGAACAATTTCATCTTTGTCCATATCCAAACCCTTGATATAATTTAATACATCAGCTCTTCCTTCCCCGTCAAAAAATCCCGGATGCTCCTGATTAAAAAGATCCACAGAATTCGGAACCTGTTGAAAAGATTGTTGAAACATTTGAAAATTTTGTATCGGTTGATTTGATGAACTTAAAGAATTTTTGTACGTGTTAATTTGATGAGCTTTTTGTGCTAGTTGAGCCATTAAATTATGTCCTTGTTGTTGTGTAATTACGCCATTTTGCACAAGAACTTTAAGTTTTTGAAAATCTGCTCCGATAGCTTGTTCCAACTGATAAAATATATCCTTGTATTCCAAGTTAGGGTTTGTCTGCGAACTCACGGCAGACGATGAAATATTATTTTGATTTTGCGGATAAACTCCGCCGGTTTGATTTTGCATAAGATTTATTCTCCTTCTGTTTGCGGCAAAGAATTCATATAATCAACAGCAATTTCTATAACATCATCAATAAAGCTTGACAGCAGAATAGATATAATATTTTTGAGCCAACCAGGTATTGGAAGATTAGAAACCACATAATTTATTGCCATCTTCTTCTTTTCTTGTCCATTACCGCTTCCAAGTTTTTCTTCTGCTATTAAAACAGCTTTCTTTGCCAAAACTTTAATTTGTTTTTTTATATTTGAAAACATATATTTCTCCTGATTGATTTAAATGTACTCTCAATCACTATCATTTTTGGAAAGAGAGTACATTCCCCCCTAACTCTTACGACTAGACTTCCGGATCAGTTCCAGGGTCACTTTCGCCGGAACCTTCATCAGCAGAATCACCATCCCCATCCGGAGATACCGGACTGTCGGCAACATCTAAAGTTGAAGATACTACCATCTTAGCCAAAGCTTTAGGTTGAACAGTTTTAGCACCATACAAATACAACCCTCTGACCAAATCAGAAAAGCTGTCTTTATCTCTTAAACTTTCGATTTTGGCAAGCTGGGAGGCAAATGTAATTGCATCATTTGTACCGGCTAAAACATAATATTTACCATCTACATCAGTCAAATTAGTACTTACCAAAACATCCATACCTGCAATTCTGCCGATTGAACCTTCACGAAGAGTCTTATCAGCGACTTTATATGCAGAAATAAATTCAGGACTTTGAAGTAAATAAGCTTCAATATTAGGGTTGATCACAACCCAGGGGCGAACACCTGCATAAACAGCATCTGAATTCTTCAATGCCAACGCAAGTTTCACAAAGTATTCATAAATAGTTGTTTTGTCGAGAGTAACAGGAGCCTCTTCAGAACCCACAATATTTGACTGCAATACATCTGTGTGCAAACCTAACAGATATGAATCTTGAACTTCTTCAATAGCTTTTTTTGCATTAGTTAAATGAGCTTCCATAATATCAGCATTTGCCTGAACTTGAGATACATCATCAATTTTAAATGCAAAGAATTTCTTTTGATTAATCTCCAAGTCCAAAGATGCTGGAGTAAGTTCAGAATATTGAATATTATCTGATGTAAGTGTTGACACAGTAACATCTGCGGGGGTAATAATTTTTACGGTATCACCCTGATTTTTAATTTCACCTTCCCAATTTTTGTTGACACACTGCATCATAACGCAATTTTTGTCTAACATTTGGTTTAACTTTTTACTCCACAATTGAGGAATAAAAGCTGAGTAGCTTGATTTTGATTCTGACATTTGTTTTTCCTTTCATTTTTCAATCTGTATACATCTATATGAGTGGTAAATGTTTATTAGTCATCATTATATATTTCACGAAATTGCAGCCCTATAACAGCACAATTATCATCAACGTGACTTCCTTCTATACAAATTTGTATAGAATAATTACTTCCGCAGATTTCTGCTTTTTCCATAACATTTGAAGAAATAGGCCAAATTGGGATATCACTGTCCTCCGTACTCCAACAGCAAGTTTTATCATCATCAGAAGAGTTTTCCCCAGCCCAAATAAAATGACTATAATGCTTTGCATAAATCAATTCTGCATCATCACCATATTCACTATCATAATCTTTATATAAGGAAAAATTAAACTTATTGTCCTTAACATCATCCAATATAAAATAAAATTCATCAATAAGTTTACGATGCAGCACATTACCCAAAGATAGAAACGGAGATTTCCACATAAAATCAATAGGTTTTCCGGCAAAATCTACCCCGTAATCCTCACGGTAAATTTTACCGTCATTATCAGCAGTAAGAACAAACGAATTAAACATACAGGCACAAGTAATATTGTATGGTAACACTCGTTTATACCAAGCTTTATTTACATAATCATTAATCCAAATTGTATGATAATAAGCATCATCCATATACGGGAAGAAAAACCACATCTGACTTTTGTTCTGATAATGCAGAACAAAAACATTTTTAATACGCGAAGTATCTAAATTATTAAATTCTTCTTTAATATTAATTGAAATCTCAGACCCCAATCGAATTTGATTTAACTCCCCTACCTGTTCAAGCGCGAAAATTCCATTACTAAAGAAGTATTGTTTATTATCGACATTCACAATAGAAGACTTTGCAATAGTTCCTTTATCCGCAAAAAGAGAAATTGCAAAATCAGAAGGATTAGAACCAGACAGCAAATATACTCTTTCTCTCTTATAAACTGCCAAATAATCTTTATAAGCACTCATTGCAAGAATATCAGCAGTATCAGTATGGAAATCGCTTATATACCCCGCATCATTATCCGTTTCAAAATCTTTATAAGTACCAAGAGCGGAATAATATATTGTAGATTCATAAGCACACCAAACACGACCCTTATAAATCGCAATACACTCAGGATACAGTTCATTTCCTTGCCTATCTTTTAAATTACAGTCTTCGACATCGAAATTACTGTTATCCTTAATATAAAACATCGTATCTGCTTCTGTTGAAACAATTACACCGCGAAGAAATTTCACAAATTTAACATTTTTACCTTTAATAGTTTTTTCAAGTTTAGTTAAACTATTATCAGTTGCAGAATAAACATATATTTTTCCGGAAATTGTTGTGATTACAAGTTTAAACAAACTATCAGATTCAATTTCACACATTCCGGTAATTTCTTCAGCTTCAGGCAATTCAACCATTATCTGATTGCCTTTTTGCTTAATTATACCTTTATTATTATACAATTCAACATTTTTTGAATCTGACCAATAAATCTTTTTGGTATTCACCCCGAGCTCAGTTTTAGTTGATGCCTGGTTAATTCCGCCAGACAGATCAAAATAATTAACATCCATAACTTAACCCCTTATATATTTTTCTGTGTACCAACGAATTTTAGAACGGATAAAACTTCCAACATCATTACGACTAACCCATGGATACGGAGGAAGCCAAATTATATCAATTTTCCCTGCACTTGAAGTTTTAGGATTATCCCTGCCAAATTCATAATGAGTAATAACTGTTTTTGTAGTAATATCAAGACTATATTTTTCACAAAGTTCAGCACAAAATTTCATACAGGCTTCAAATTGAACTTTTGTTATAGGGAAATTCCCCGGATTAGAACTTGATTTAAAACCGTACATTCCACACATACATACGCCTATTGAACCCGTATTTCCGCCACCGGTATGTGCTGCATATTTCCCATCCTGGCAATTATCATTATCTTCAGGTTTATAAAAACCATTGTAAATTTTTCCATCAGCATCAACCAAATAGTGATAATAATTCTTCTCAAATTCGCTAGGATAATACCTGCCTGCACTCCAATGTAAAATTATTCTTTTTACCATATTCACCTCACAAAATTTTCCACTTAGGATTACTGTGCATATATAATGCGACTGCATGAGCCCTTGTTCGAGCGTTTAATGCAATCATAATTGAGGAAACATGCGTATTCACTGTCCTTGTTGACATATGTAATATCCACGCAATTTCTTTATCGGTATAACCTCGAGCAATTAATGTCAGTATCTCAGTTTTCTTAGGTGATAACTTCATCAAACTTCCTATTCTCAGTTCTATTTCCTTAATATTACATTAAGCAGCTTGACGGTTTTTTAATAATAACTCCGTTTAAAAAAAGCAGAGGGGAAATAAAGGGTAGATAGTTAAACATATGATATCCCCTCCGACATCAATTAGAGTAAATGATTGAAGGATTGGTTTAATAATATATAATCTAAGATAACCCTATTTTTAAATTTGAAAAATTTGAATAGCATTTTTTCTTTATTCCAAATTCATTGTAACCAAGATAAAAAGTACCGCCTCTGTTCATCAAAGAAAAATCCGCTTTCCTTTCGTAAAGGATTTTGTTTTTTATACGTCCCCATAATCTTCTAGCTTTCATATCCCGGAATCTCAGAACAGATACACACCTCTTCTCATCAATTCGTGTAAGTTGAATTACAAAGTGTAAACAAGCCGGACACTGCTCAAGGTAATCCAATTCACAAACTAAAAAACCGTCTTTTGGAGCCAGCACAAAACTACGTGTTTTACGAAGAGCTCCGCAACAATGAATATATCCCATAATACGCACATCCTCTGTTGTACTTTCGGCAAACAGCTTTACCATCAAAGGGCGTGAGCCTTAACCGATTACACTTTAAGTATATATGATTTTTCAATTAATAAAAGTCCGTATTTTTACTTACGTAGAAATACGGACTTGACAACCCTTGTAAACATTAGAAACTACGACAGACAAGACATGCAGTTACAGGTAGTTGCAATATTTATTTACATTAATTTTAAGAACAAAAACACTGCCTCTACACTTTTTCACTTAATAACTTGCCAAAATTTTTGCTCAGTTTAAAATTGATATTATGGGGAATATATTAACATATTTTGAAGATCACGCAAAAATAGAATCATTTAAACAAATACTTAGCAAAACAAATTTTCACTATGAATTTTGCACATCAGTAAATAGCGTCCCTGACATGATAGAAATACAACAACCTGATATTTTAATACTGGATGAGAAAGCAATGGGAATAAACCTCGTCCTTTTAATTAAAAATATAAAATCACGGCATGAAAATCTGCCAATAATTTTATACACAAACAATCAAGAGCTCCCGGAAGATATTTCAAAGCTTATAAACGGAATTATTTTAGAAAACTTTTCAGATAATATTATATTAACTACACTAAATTTACACCTGAGAAATAAAAATCGATTAGACCTTTTATCCGGGAAAAATAAAGATCTGGCAGACAGTTTATACAGACTGAACGTACTATATAACACAAGTTCACAATTTGCAGGTTCACTTGATGCAAAAGAATTATTGAACTATATGATAGAAGGTTTGGATAAATCTTTGAGTTTTGACTTGACCTGTACATTGTCGTTTGGGCTTGAACAAGAGCCTGTTTTAATAATGAATTCTCTATATGATATTTCAGAAGAGCTTATGAGTGCACTAAAATTGAGAACATTATTAAATTACAAATCACTTTTTGAAGACAGTCAAATGCCTTTTGATATTGATGACAAAAATTTAAAAATCATAAAAAACATAAAAAATCCAAATAATAAATTCACATTTACAATATTTCAATACGATAACATGTTTGCACCAATTGATCTTGGCGATAAATTTTTCGGCTGCATTGAAATATTTAAAGAAAAACCTTTCACAACAGATGATGCGTCGTATTTCCAAACAATTGTCCAGCAAGTATCATTACCACTAAAAAGTGCCGGTTTATACAAAGAAATCATCAAAAAAAATGAAGAATTGGAAAAATTAGAAAGAGTAAAATCAGAGTTTATTTCAATTGTATCACACGAGCTGAGAACTCCGTTAACCCCGGTTAAAAACGCATTAGCAATACTTTCAAGCGGCAGATGCGGTATTTTAAGTGAAAATGCGGTTAAGTTTATTGATATGGCAAAAAGAAATGTCGAAAATCTTACAAATATAATCAATGATATTCTTGATATAAATAAAATCGAAGCCGGCAAAATGGATTTCAATTACAAAATTATGAATATCCATTCTGTTATTGAAAATGTTAAAGTAAATTTTGATTGTGTAGCAAAAGAACACGAAATTACTTTTAACACAATGGAACAAGATAATTTACCAAATATTTACGCTGATTCCCAGCGTCTTGGACAGGTATTAACAAATCTTGTTTCCAACGCTATAAAATTCACGCCAAAAGGTAAAAGCATCACAATCAAATCAGAATTAAAAAATTCCGACAATATCAAACATAATCCGTATTTTGAAAACGAACTCAAATACCTTGAGGGAAATTATGTTGTAGTAAGTGTTGAAGATGAAGGAATAGGAATTAAAGAAGAAAACTTATTGCGAGCATTTGACAAATTCACCCAAATAGAAAACTCTCTTTCACGAAAAGTAGGAGGAACCGGTTTAGGGCTCCCAATTGCAAAGCAGTTGATAAAAGCCCACAAAGGCGCAATATGGTGCGAGAGTGAAGAAGAAAAAGGTTCAAGTTTCTACTTTGCAATTCCTGTTATTACAGAAAGCATTGAAGGAAAAACCATCCAAAAAGAATTAATATAAAGGATATTTATGAATAGTAAGCGAAAAATCAGCATATTGGGCTCAACAGGTTCAATAGGAACCCAGGCACTGGAAGTGATAGAAAAGCTGCAAGACAAATTTGAAATAATAGCGCTGTCCGGCGGCGGAAATATCGAATTATTACAACAACAAGCCGAAAAATTCAAGCCAAAATACATTTGTATTGGTAAAAAAACTACCGCCAGAATAGAACTGGAAAATACCCGAGTTTTGTATGGTTCAGAAGGCTTGGAAGAAATATGTTCTAATAGAGAAAATGACATAATTCTTGTTGCTGTATCGGGGAAAATAGGCTTGAAACCAACATTAAAAGCCATAGAAAACGGTATTGATATAGCACTTGCAAACAAAGAAACACTCGTTATGGCAGGTGATATAGTGATGCAAAAAGCAAAAAATGCGGGAGTAAATATTATCCCTGTAGATAGTGAACACTGCGCGATTCACCAGTGCATAAAAAATATCTCTCAAGTAGATAAGCTTATTATCACGGCTAGCGGAGGGCCATTTTTGCACAAATCCATTGATGATATGAAAAATGCAACAGTAGCACAAGCTCTTGCTCATCCAAAATGGAATATGGGTCAAAAAATCACTGTAGATTCTGCAACACTTATGAATAAAGGGCTGGAAATAATTGAGGCACATCACTTATTTAATATGCCGTATGAAAAAATTGATGTAGTTGTTCACCCGCAAAGTATTGTTCATTCTGCAATAGAATATATTGACGGAAGTGTAATTGCACAAATCGGATTGCCAAGCATGCATATACCTATTCAATATGCAATTACTTATCCGCAAAGGTTTGAAGGAATAAAATCAAAAAGTTTCAGTTTTTCAGAAATCGCAAGACTTGATTTTGAAAAACCTGATTTTAATAAATTCCCATCTTTAAATCTTGCATATGAAGCCGGAAAAACCGGAGGAAGCGCAACAGTATGCCTTAATGCCGCAAATGAAGAAGCTGTTTTCGCATTTTTGAACAACAAAATTAAACTATACGACATATGCAAAATAACAGAAAAAATAATGCTGCAGCATACAGTAATTAAAAATCCTACGATTGATGAAATTTTCGCAATAGATAACGAAATAAGAGAAAAAACAAAAGAACTTATGAAAAACAGTTAAAGGCAAGGGCTTTACCCCCCTTGAAAATTATGCTATACTGTAGATACAAATACTATCAAAGGATTAGGGGATGATATGAAAAAAATTCTTATCGTAGATGATGAACAAGATATTGTAGAAAGTCTTAAATTTGTATTAGAAAATTATAACTATACTTGCTACTGTGCATATAACGGCGAGGATGGATTAAAACTTGCAAGAGAAATTATGCCGGATTTAATCATTCTTGATGTCATGATGCCAAGAATAAACGGCTTTAAGATAAGCCGGCTTTTAAAATTTGATAACAAATATAAAAATATCCCCATCTTGATGATAACAGCGCGCTCTCAAGAAGAAGACAAGTTAATAGGAGAAGAGACCGGTGCTGATGAATATATTACAAAGCCATTTGACCTTGATGATGTGGTAAAAACAGTTCAAAAATACTTGGATACAGAAAGCTAAAATGAATATTATTACAAATAAAACACTGGAAACATTAAAATACGATCTTGTAAGAGAAGGACTTGTTCAATATGAAGTGGTTGAACAAGCAGAAGAAATTGCCAATGCCCAAAATATTAATATTGGACAGGCGCTCATCAATTCAGGATTTCTAACAGAAGAACAGCTTATAAAATTTCTGGAAACTAAACTTCACACACCATATGTAAATTTAGATGACTACGATTTAGATGTAAAATGTTTGAAATATATCAGTTTTTCTGATGCAAGACGATACAAAATTATTCCATTATTTAAAATAGAAAATACGTTAACTGTTGCTATGGCAGATCCAAGAGATTTATTTGCTATTGATAAAATTATGGAATCTGCAGAATGTGAAATAGATCCTGTCCTGTCATCAGAAGAGAGTATCATCAAAAAAATTGATGAATATTATAAAATTGATGTCACAGTAGGGAATATTTCGACTAATTCTAACTCCGGATATAGTTGGCAGGATGAGCTTCATAAAGAGGATTTGAGTGACGATCATATCCAAAAAATTATTCGTGCAATATTAAAACAGGCAATCTTAGAAGGAATTCATGAAGTAACATTTCAAGGTGAGGAAGAAGGACTTGGCGTAAACTTTAAAAAACACGGCGAATTAAATAATAAAGGTGTTATTCCAACGGCACTTGTTGCATTATTTACAGCAAAACTAAAAACCTTATCCGAACTGGATCCTTCAGTATCTGAGGTTCCGCAGCTTGGTAAACTGTGTTTTAAAGTTGATAATATAATTGTACTGGCAAGTGTTTCAACTTTTCCAACAATTATGGGTGAACGTATCTTTTTAAAAATTTATAAACCACCTATCAAATTAGATAAAATAATCAATTCAAAATCCGATTTATCAGAAATAAAACAGGCACTAAATAAACCTGGAATAATTCTTGTTTGCGGTTCCGCTTTAAGCGGTAAAACTCATGTGATATACTCGCTTTTGTTAGAAGCTGCAAAAACAAAATCAAAAAATATTATGACTCTTGAAAGTATTTCTAAATATGAACTTGAAGGAGTAAATCAATGCGAGTTTAATGAAAATGTAGGCTTTAATATGGATAAAGCATCACGATTTATTGAGTTTCAAAATCCCGACATAATATATCTTGAAGGAATTAAGTCAAAGGAATCATTTGATTATTTTTCACGTCTGGTATACAACGACAAAACCATAATTATGGAATTTTTGGCAAATAATATGGAAGACTTAAGGAATAAAATGGCATTTTCTGATTTTGACATGCTTAAATCTATCATTACAAGTATGATATTCATCCATACCCAAAACAGTGTTGAAGTATTTAACCGTGAAACAATTCAAAAATATTTAGGCTAACTATAAGTCTTAGAGGGCGTCTTACAATTATAATATTATTAGCTTGCTAAAAACAAAAATTTCGTAACTTAAAGAGATATGTTAATAATGCTCTAATGGAGATTATGCGAAAAAGTTGAATTGCAATAGTATAAAGTGTTACTGTTTGCAGCAAAGTACCCCATGCGGCGAGCACAAAAAAAATCCCGCAAAATGCGGGGTAAAAATTTTCTAGGAATTAGGAATAGGAATTAATTTGTCTCTCTTTACTTTATTTAAACGGAATGTGAAATTTCTATTGCTCTCTTAATATCTCTCGTGTTTATCTAATGTTTACATATATAAAAAGTATATATAAATTATATAATTTCACAGAATGCTTATATCGTTACAAAACTTTACAATAAAGAAGAGGGGACAAAACCCCTCTCAAAAAATCTATTATGAAATATTTATTTTAGAGCAAACGTCATATCCGCTTCGACGCATACTTTACCATCAACCTTACCAACCCCATGAGCTTTACAGATAGGACCTTTAACCTTAGTAAGCTCAACTTCCATTTCAAACCTGTCACCAGGGCGAACTATATTTTTAAACCTTACATTGTCAACGCCGGCATAAAGAGTAAGCTTACCTTCAAATTCAGGCATTGTCATTAAAATTGGAGCAGAGCATTGAGCCATTGCTTCCAGCTGCAATACACCAGGCATAATAGGATTACCGGGGAAATGCCCTTGGAAGAACTGTTCATTCATAGTTAAATTTTTATAACCTTTTGCGTAATTTCCCGGTACACATTCAGTAATTCTGTCAACAAGTAAAAACGGATATCTGTGCGGAATCATTTCCATAATTTGTAAAGTGTCAAAACTTAATACTTTTTGATTTTCTTCAGACATTATTATCTCCTTATATCTCTACTAATTTATCTTTTAACATTTTTGCTACTTTAACATGTACGGCATGACCTGCTTCTTTTGCTAAAATTTGGCAACGCATATTAAGCGGATTAACACCGGTCAAATACAAATCCCCAACCAAATCAAGCATTTTATGTTTAATTTGTTCATTATCTGAACGAAGTGTTGTAGTATAGCCGCCGTCATCAGTAAGTCCAACGGTGTTCTCTTCAGTTACACCCTGAGCAAAACCAAGCATTTGAAACTTTTTCAAATCCCGATAAAATCCAAAAGTTCTGGCTTCAATAATTTCATATTTATTTTTCGGGTCAAAATTCACAAAACGTCTTGTCAGATCCGGATGATCATAATTAACAGCATAAGATATAAATAAATCATCACTTGGAAGAATTACTAAACTCGTCTTACCATTCAAATAATAAACCGGTTCTTTCACTGTGTAAAATTTCTCTTTAGCAAAAAATGACCGATCAGTACCTGCTTCTTTTATAGCTTCAACCCATTTTAAAGAACTGCCGTCAAGTATAGGAACTTCTTCTTCTGACATACAAATATCCACAGAATCGATATGACAGAAAGCAAGAGCTGCTGACAAGTGCTCTGTAAGCATTGCTTTAGCATTTTTAGTTCCCATGACAACACAATGGTCAGTTGCAAGAACATTATCTACCGTTGAAGTAAAAGAATCCTTACCTTTAACAAAATATCTTATTTGTCCCGAATTTGAGGGAAATAATGTAACTTCGCAAGGTTTATTTTTCATCAAACCGTTACCGGTAATTTTGACTTCTTTTTTTAGTGTTACCATTTTCTAATTAATCCTCTTGCTGAGCTTCTTCAAAAGATTTCAACATTGGTTCAAATTTTCTGAATTTAGCAAATATTTCTTGAGCATCTTTCATTGTTTTCAACTGCTTGATAAAGTCTTTTCTTGGGACAGCAGGAATACCTACAATAATTGATTTTGCAGGGAAAGACTTAGTTACACCTGCTTTTGCTGTAATAATCGTATCAGAACCGATTTCAATATGATCAGCAAGACCCGCTTGACCTGCTATAACAACTCTATCACCAATTACACAGCTTCCGGCAATACCAACCTGAGACACAATTAAACATCCTTTACCAATGCGGCAATTGTGACCAATCATAACAAGGTCATCTATTTTTGTATTATCACCTATGACGGTATTTTCGATAGTACCTCGATCTATTGCGGTATTTGCACCAATTTCGACATTATTACCAATTACAACTGAACCAATTGAAGGGATTTTAAAGATAACTTGTTCAACATCGCCTTCTTTAATTTCTCCTTCTTTTCTTGCATTTTCAATATTATTAGGATTTTCTGTAACAAAACTAAATCCGTCAGCCCCTAAAGAAACTCCATGCTGAAGAATTACATTATTTCCTATTTGAACTCTATCACCAATATTTACACCAGGGTGAAAGAAACAATTATTGCCAATTTTAACATCACTACCGATATAAGAATTAGCCAAGATTTTTGTGTTATCGCCAATAACAGCATTTGGAGAAACAACAACATTTGGTCCGATACAAACATTTTGACCTAACTGAGCAGAAGGAGCAACAACTGCTGAAGGGTGAACATCTTTATTAACAACAGGAGGTACATAAAAAAGATTAAGCAATTTCATCATTGCAAGTCTTGGTCTTTCAACCTCAATAGTAGTGAAACCGTCAATTTGAACACCCAAAGGAACTAAAGCGGCTTTTGCTTTTGACTTAGCCAGATTTGCAATCTCTTCTTCACCTAAAGCAAGAGCCAGAGTATTTTCATCACTCAATAACGGTGGAGCAATATGTGTAATTTCAGGACTTGCAGTCTTTGTCAGCATACCGCCTACAATTTGTGTAATTTCATCTACTGTAAATGATCTCATTTTGATACTCCTTATTAGTTATTTCTCATTTTTTCAATAGTATTAGTTGTTGACTTACCCTCAACAAAAGTAATAAATTCCACACGGGTATTATTTTTTATCATAATATCTGCCTCAGGAAGGGTTGCCATTGTATAGTCCGCACCTTTTGTATAAACATCGGGTTTAATCTCATCCAGCAGATCACGCGGACTATCATCATCAAACATAACAACATAATCAACGCAAGACAGAGCACATAAAATCTCAGCCCGGTCATTTTCATTATTAATTGGACGAAGAGGACCTTTTATTGCTCTTACGGATTTATCTGAATTTAAAAGGACAATAGAATAATCCGCAAAGGACTTCGTTTTTTGCAAATATCTCACATGCCCGACATGCAAAATATCAAAGCATCCATTAGTTGCAACCACTGTTTTTCCGCTTTTATGCAGCTTATCAATAAAACCGGCTACATTTTCTCTTCTAAGAACTTGTCCCATAAAATATACCCTCTAATTCTTTAATTATACACAAAACACGGTTAATTAACTTTTAATATTAACAAAAAGTAATAATTTAAAAAAACAAAAGACCTTTATATAAGGCCTTTTGTTAGTTTTGCAATTCAAAATTATAATGAAAACTTTCTTTCTTTAACAACTTTATATTCAGGATTTATAAAACCTTTTAAGGTCTTAGACATTTTTCTCAAAACTCTTGGAAGCTTACCTTGTTCATACCCGGAGCAAGAACTTAGTTTTTCTTTAATCAAAAGCCCTGCAATATCCGGTGAAGGTCTTTTAATAACTGTTTGTTGACACCCTGAAACAAGCGGGGCAATTGTTAGTTTTTGAATATGCATCCATTCCCGTCCGATCTCTAAAATAAATCCATTTCTATAACTTTTTGACAAATTCTTACAGTATTAAGAGCAGCCCCAATTCGAATATTATCGGCAACACACCATAAAGAAATACCGTTTTCAAAAGCTAAATTTTTTCTGATTCTACCGACAAAAACAGGGTCAACGCCGGAGGCATCACGTGTTGTTGGGTATTCAAAATTTTCCGTATTATCAATAACTTTAATCCCAAATGAGTTCCTCATAATATCACGAACATCATCCGGATTTACCGGCTTATCAAACTCAATATCTACAGCTTCCGAGTGCCCGTTATAAACAGGAACCCTTGCTGCGGTACAAGAAATTGGCAAATCTTGCGTAAGATGAAGAATTTTTTTAGTTTCATTAGCAACCTTCATTTCTTCTTTTGTATACCCATTTTCACAGAAAACATCAATCTGCGGGATTACGTTAAAAGCAATTGGCTTTTTAAAAGCCTTTGGAACAAAATCTTTATTATTTAATGCTGCATTTGTGTTTTCGGTTAACTCGTTAATTGCAGCTAAACCGGCACCTGATACAGCTTGATATGTAGAAACAATAAGTCTTTTTATTCCATATTTTTCATGTAATGGCTTTAAAACAAGCATCAGTTGAGAAGTTGAACAATTAGGATTTGCAATAATACCTTTATGCTTCCTCAAATCTTCATCATTGACATAAGCAATCACCAATGGTACATTCGGATCCATTCTAAATGCTGAAGAATTATCAATCAAAACTCCGCCGCGTTTTACAATCTCCGGTGCGAATTTTTGTGAAGTTGAACCACCGGCTGAAGCCAAAACGATATTTACATCATCAAAACTTTCAGGTTTGGCTTCTTCTACCGTATATTCTCTGTCTTGAAATTCAATCTTTGTACCTGCACTCTTTGCACTTGATAAAAATTTTATTGAACCAAAATCAACTTTTAATTCATCAACAATTTTAGTAATTTCTCTACCGACAACCCCTGTCGCACCTAAAATCGCAATATTTGCTTTTTGTTTTGCCATAATTTATAACTAACCTTTCCTAATATCAAATAACCTACAACAATTAAGCCATTATATTTTCCAAACCATAAACAAAATCATTTTTATCAACAACATGTTTAACAGCCATTAAAACACCATCCATATAGCATTTTCTATCCATAGAATCGTGGCGAATTTTAAAAATTTGTCCTGATGAACCAAAAATTACTTCTTGAGAAGCAATATACCCCGGCATTCTAACTGAATGTATCCGGATATCAGAATATGAACCACCGCCGCGGGCACCCTGAATAGTCTCAGTTTCGGCACAATTGCCTTTCTGGAAGGTTTCTTTTACCTGCGACATCATTAAAGCTGTTTTTATCGCAGTACCGGATGGCGCGTCTTTTTTCTGGTTATGATGAAGTTCTATTATCTCGGCATTATCAAAATATTTTGCAGCCATCTTTGAAAACATCATCATCAAAACAGCACCCGTTGAAAAATTCGGAGCAATTAAACAGCCCGTTTTGTAATCATAAGAAATTTTTTTCAAATATTCAATTTCATCATCCTTTAAACCGGTTGTACCAACAACAATTTTAATCCCATTTTTTATACAGTATTTTGCATTATCATAAATAGACTTTGGCTGTGTAAAATCGATTAAAACATCAATTTCCGTACTGGATCTTGCTTCTTCAATAGTCTTACAATTACTGCCCTGCAGATCAATTTTAGCAACAAGTTTCATTGAAGGATCTTGTTCAACCGCCTGGCAAACTTCCCTGCCCATTTTCCCGTAAGCGCCACACACTGCAACTTTTATCATTATTGACTCCTTATCTTTAACCGCTAAAATTTAGTAATCTTCTGCAACAGAATCTTCATCGTCCTTCAATGAAGACAAATCATCTTTATATGCAGTATCAAACTCTGCAGGCATCATATCATCATCCGGCCAAACAGTATCACTATCGTATCTGGCTGAACTTAAATTTTCTGCAGCACTCAAATCAGAACTTGTTAAAATTGTTTCTGATAAAACGGTACCGGCCATATCACAGTCTGTAAAATTACAATAGGTCATTTCAGCATAACTACAGTCAGCACCAGTTAAAATACTTTCTGAAAAATCACATTCCGTAACAACTGCCCTTGTAAAATCTACAGCGGTTAAATCAGCACCATAAAAATTAACAAGTGAAAGGCTGCAATCCGAAAAAGAACTTGAATTTAAATCAACATCAGAAAAATCAACTTCTTTGATAACCATATTAGCAAAATCGACTTCACTAAGATCAACATCTTCTCTGCCTTTTTTCCATTCGTTAAATTTCTCCGGGGTACTTTGAATCAAAGATAATAATTCTTCTTTTGTATAATCTAACATTCTTATCTCCTTAAAACTAATTAATTTTCTACTAAATTCATCTGCATTGCAAGCAAGACAGCCTGTGTTCGGTTTTTTACGTTTAACTTTTTGAAAATACTGTTCATATGTGTTTTAACAGTAATTTGACTTACCGAAAGTTTATCGGCAATAGAACTATTGCTTTCTCCCTGCGTAACTAATAATAAAACATCTTTTTCCCTTTCAGTCAAGGATTTGAAGTTATTAATTTGATTAATTGTAACATTAGATAATGAAGCTTTTACACAAGTTCGTTTCACACGTCTTAAAACAGCTTCCATACGAGCAAGAAGATTAGGCAGAACAAAAGGTTTTACTATATAATCATCTGCACCTATTTTAAGTCCTGATATCATGCTTTTATCCTCACCGGCTGCAGTAACCATAATCACAGGGATATCTTTGAATAAAGGACTTTTCCTTATAGCTTTTAACGTATCCCATCCGTTTAATCCGGGCATCATGACATCAAGCAAAACAAGATCAAATTCAGCTCCAGAATTTAGGATTTCAAGTGCTTTCTCTCCATCATTTGCACACACAACTTCATAACCATAAAACGGTAAGACATCTTCAATATATTTAGGATTATCATCAACTAACAAAACCCTGGTCAACTCAGCCATAAATCCACCTCATTGCCGAATTAAACAATTTTATATTTTAAAGCTTTCAAAGCCGCCTGCAACCTGTCATCAACCTCTAGCTTTTGTAAAATACTTGCAACATGTGCTTTTGTAGTATTAACACTAATTACCAGATGTTGAGCAATTTCCATATTACTGTACCCTTCTGTCATAAGTTTCAAAATTTGAGCTTCACGTGCGGTCAAATCATAATTCTTATAAGAAGTTTCTGACTCGCCGGCTACTTTCGAATTTGCACTTGCCTGAAGAACAATATGCGCAATACTGGGATCAAACCACGCAGCACCATCTGCAACGGATTGTACTACCTCTACGAGTCTTTGAAGGTTTATTTCTTTTGAACAGTAAGCATTGGCACCCGCTTTCAGACTGTTCAAAACCTCTTTTTCATCATTGTGTGATGTTAAAATAATAATTTTTGCATCTTTATTTATTGAATGAATAGCCTGAGTAGCATCAATACCATTCATATTAGGAAGACCCAAATCCATAATTACAATATCAACCGGGTTATTTTTAAAAATCTCAAGAGCGTCCTCCGCAGATGATGCTTCATAAATTACCCCTACATAATCAACATCCTCAAATGTCGTTTTCAAACCAAATCTTGTTAATTCATGGTCCTCAACAATTAATATATTTTTCTTCATATCTTCATTTCCTCTTTAGCTAAATCATAATCAGGATTTATATTCAAACTTTTTTCAAAATTTTTATCTGCTTCCGCAGTAAGTCCCTTATTTTTCAAAACAAGCCCCAAATAATAATAATATCTATAATCATTATCATCAATATATTTTGCAATACCAAGATAAGTCAATGCTTTGTCATAAGAATCCTTATTGATTTCCAAACGGGCAAGATCTATCCAGCCATCTTTAAAATTAGGATTTATAGCGAGTGTCTTTTTCAAATAAGCTTCTTCTCTATCCTTATCAAGTAATGCCATTTGATAGTAAGCTTCATAAGCCTTTGAACTTACTCTTAGAACCTTTGAATAAATATCTTTTGCCTTTTTAATATTATTCAATTTTTCATACACCTGAGCAAGCTTAATTTCCGCAGTATGCGTATCATCTTTTGAAACAGCTTTTTTATAATAAGACTCCGCAAGTTTTAAATCCTTATTCCTTTTAGCAATATTACCAAGCACAATCAGAGCTTTAGGATTAGAAGGATCAATATCAATAGCCTTCAGAGCATAATCCTGAGCCTTTTCAAACTCCTTCATATCATAATAAACCTGTGCTGTAAGAGCATATACCTCTTCATTAATATTCTTCTTTCCGCTTATAGACGTTTGTAACACTCTGACAGCTTTATTCAACTCTTTTTCGTCATAATAATAATATGCCAAATGATATTTCTTCCAATAATCATTTTTTGCAGCTTTGTACAAAATATACTGCTGAGATGAATGAAGTTCATTATCAAAAACAACGGTATTAATATCATCAAAGTCTAAATCATTTAAATGTTTAACCCCGTCCTGAGGTTTATTGGACTGAGAATAAATTTCTGCCCTGAGTCTTTTATAATTTAAGTTCTTCGGATTTTTAGAAATAGCGGTATCTATAGATTTTGAAGCTTGTTTTATATCACCGTTTTTCATACTTCCAAATGCAACCAGATAATTTGCATAGTCCGAATCAGTTAATAACGAAACATTTTTCATCAACTCACTTGTAGCTTCACGGCTTTGGTCATTATACATAATATTTGAAAAAATCTCAGCCAAATACATTTGATCCTTAAATGTTAGAGTATAATTCGGGAAATAATAATTTTTTACATCCTCCTCCAACAGTGAAGATATTTCATTATCATTTATTTTAGACATAGACAATTCTGCAAGAGAAAAGAAACCTATTGCAGCCATTTCCTGAGTTAAGCGCATATAAATATAATCATTTGGCACAACATTATCAATCAGCATCTTAAAATCCTGATATGAAGACCTGACATTTGCCTGCATAAACTTATCCATAGCAATTGTATACTGGTTTTTAATTGCATTACGGGTAAGTGTTCCTTTTTTTAGCTCAAAAGAAGGTTGATTAACAACTTCCTGATAAGTATCGGCACTCCCGCGCAGCGGATCAACGGGTTTGATAGAATTAAAGTCAAATGCCATAACTGAATTTATTGAAAAAGAAGATAACACAATCGAAATAACCAATATTTTTTTCAAATCAAGCCTCCTCCCCTTTTTCATTTTTATTGCCTGTATAATAAGTATTAAACAGTTCAACAATCATCTTATCACTGTCTGAAACTGATTCAGAAGTCCCAAAATTATATATAGATAATAAATCATATTTGCTTAAAATCAATTCATCATCCGGTTCTATTTTACCATGAGATTCTGATAAAAACACTCTGACAATTTTATCAACAGGAATTGACAAGAACGTATCAACAAGATTCTTATCAAAATGAGAACCCGCGCCTTTAAGCAAAATATCAATAACATTTACAATAGGCATCTTATCACGGTAGTGACGCTTTGATGTAATAGCATCAAAAACATCAGCAACAGCAAGTATTCTGCCTCCAAGAGTAATCTCTTCTCCCTTTAGATGTCTGTAATACCCCGTCCCGTCCCATTTTTCATGATGCGAACAAGCCATTTCAGTAATAATTCTGAAATCAGGCGACATATAAATCTTATTCAAAATATTATGAGTAATTCTTACATGTTCCTGAATATGCTTGTACTCTTCGTCTGTAAGTTTTCCATCTTTTTGCAAAACAGAATCCCTAATCCCGATTTTCCCAATATCATGAAGGATTGCAGCTTTCTCCAGTAAACTTATATCCTTAGACTCCATACCTATTGCCTTTGCAAGAAGTGTTGAATATAATCGAACTCTTGTAGAATGTCCTGCAGTAATTTTATCACGGGCATCAATAGAAGTAGCCAGTGTATCAATAAAACTTTCAAAAAGAACTTTTTGTTCATGATACATTTGAAGCTGTTTGTCAAAGAGCTGTGCATTTTCTAATGCAATACTTGCACTGCCGCCAATTGCAACAAGCAAATCTTCATCATTTTTTGTAAATACACCATCAATCTTATTTATAACCTGAAAAGCACCGATAATCTCACGATTATTGTTCATAATCGGCATGCACAAAATAGTTTTTGTTCTGTAACCTGTTTTAGTATCAACTTCAGGATTAAATCTTGAATCATTATAAGCATCTACAATATTCAAAGACTCTCCGGTCTTAACCACATATCCAGCGAGTCCTTTATCGGCAGGAAAACGTATTTCCTGACTGGAATCAAGCCCGAGTGCCACTTTGGACCATAATTCATCTGTGTCCTTATCCCACAAAAATACCGTACACCTGTCTGCTTGTATCGCATTTTTAGTTTCTTCCGCAATTACCCGCAAAAGCTCATCTATATCAGTTAATGCAGTAATAGAGCGACTGATTTTAACTAGTGAAACAAGCGGATCACTCTTTGTCGGAAGCGAATAATCCATATTATTTTGAAGCTGACGAATTCTTGTATTTATTATATCGGATAATGAATACTTATCCTCTTCCACCGCTAGCTTTAAAGCATTATTGTAATGTATCAGAGCAACATCTTTATTATTTTCGGAAAAATTTATATTCCCTAAAATAAGTTCATTAACCAGAAGCGCAGAATCATTAGAAGAACGTTTTGCCATATATGTTCCGTCACCAACAAGCGCCATTGCAGATTCGTACTTATTTTTATCTTCCGAGTAGTCTAAGAACGCAATCAAACTAAGACATATTGAAATTCCTTCAATAAACCCGTCTTGTTTGAAGTAATCGTAAGCTTTATCTACGCAGACTCTGGCCTGCGTGTAATCTTTTTCATCGATCAATCCAAACCCTTGTTGAATAAGTTTTTCAGCCTCTTCTTTATGTAAAATTCCTTCTGTCATATTTCTACCTTTTAATATATTGTACAATATTTTCCCAATTAATACAAAGGTTTTTACATATTTTTTCAAAATAATATGCCTGTATGATGAAAAGTAGCAAATACAGTTGTAAATTATAAAGATGAAGTAAAGTATGAAAGGTTAAATTATGGCTGACACACAAAAAACTTTAAAATGCCCTGCTTGCGGCAAAGATATGGAAAAAATTTACATTCCTGCACAGGGAATAAACCTTGACATTTGCACAGAAGGCTGCGGAGGAATTTATTTTGATAATCGTGAATTTGATAGCTTTAACGAAAAAGATGAAGATATTTCAAAAGCATCTGAAAAACTTGAAGGCAGAACATTCGAAAAAGTAGACACTACCAAGGAAAGATTTTGCCCTAACTGCGGTGCAAAAATGGTGAAAAACCATTCAAGCATCCACAAAACAATAGAAGTTGATGATTGTTACAGTTGCGGCGGCAAATTTTTAGACAATTCCGAACTTGTAAAAATCAGAGCGGAATATGATACCGATGAACAAAGAGATGAAGATATTCTCCGCTATGTATATAAAGAAATAGGACACGAACTTGCAGAACAGGACAGAATTTATTCAGAAATTATTCCGCACAGAACCGCAACCAGAAAATTATTTTATAAACTTACCGGACTGTAAAAAATATCAAAAGCCTTAGCTAAATCCGGATAATATTCCGACTTTAACAACTTAAAAAACTTATCATATACACGAGGGGCTGCAAATTTAACCCGTTCAGGGTCTAAATACAGCCCCTCAATAAATCTTGCAAACAATTCAGCAGGAGTAGAATAATATTTTCTATATCTGTTAATTCTTGCAGAAATTTTTCTCAAACGCTTTTGACACGACTTTAATCTTATATATGCCGCAAATTCAGGTTTCATATCAGAAAAATCTTTTTCGATATTGTCAATTGAAAAAAACTCGGTTTTTTTTAATAAAACACCCACAATCAATTTAACTCTGTCATATTTTAAAAGATATTTAGCCTTTGAATTTTTTATATACTTATCAAATTCTTTGAAATTTTTAGAACGCATAAACTCTGGATATCCGGATTTAATTATTCTTTCATATTCTAAAATTTTATCTTTTATAACTTTTTTATGAATATACAACTTATCACATTTTGAATTGGAATCAACAAAATAAGTCACTCGCAAAAGTTCATTCTCAAATTCTACAGCATCTGCACCAGTACAATTAAATAATACTTCCAATGAGCCTCCTGATTTTGCTATACCTGATTCAAGTTTCGAATGAACATAATGGGCAAACTCATGCAGCAGCGTAGGAACAAGTTTTTCAGGCAAAATATTTTTGGAAATATCTATTCGGTTTTTCAAAAAAAATCCTTGATGACCGCGTGCCTTAGTAGATGTATGAACCTCTATTCCTAAACTTTTAAAATACTTAATTAACTCTTTAGCTTCCATCATTTACGCGGCACCTGACAATTAGAAAATCTTATAAGGGTTCAAAATATTATTAGGATCAAATGTCTTTTTAATTTGACGCATGCAATCCAAAGCAACAGAGTTTATAACCTTATGAATATGATCACG
>CABUAQ010000001.1 GCA_902489575.1 uncultured bacterium | reverse complement strand
AATTTTCTTCATATATTAAAACAGTGTTGAAAAGCACTAGTGAAGACTTGTTTGGGATTTTGCAAGTGTTTTTTACGTTTAATTAACAATTTATTTGTAAATTTTTATGCCCGGATAAAATATGCTGAAATGATGATAACATGCAGGTTTGAAATTTTAGTTAGAAATAATTGTAAAAACTTTGGCATGGTTCGCACAAAACATTGGTCAAAATTGAAAATTTATTCTATGATGAATATACATTGAATCGGGAATGAGATTAAAATAAAAAAGTTACTCTTACTGTATTTATCCATCCTTTGAACGATTAAGATTTGTTCAAAAATGAGTTATCATTATAGTAAGCAGCGAAGTGTATTTTGGAGGTTAGTAAGAAGTGTTAGAACATGGCTATATACAAATCTATACAGGAGATGGTAAGGGAAAAACTACAGCTGCACTGGGATTAGCAATGAGAGCTTTGGGACATGATTGGAAGGTCTTGGTTATTCAATTTACTAAAGGTGATGGTGCGACAACTTATGGTGAAATTGCTTCATCTTCAAAATTCTCAGATAATCTTGAAGTTGTGCAGTTTGGGATGGATAGAGTTTGTTATTCACATAATGTTTGCCTTGACGACTATAAAGAAGCGAAAAAGGGTTGGGAATTCGCAAAGAATGCTATTAATTCCGGTAAGTATCAGCTGATTATTCTGGACGAAATTAATATTTGCACCTCAATGAATATGATTAAAGTCAGTGATATTAAAAATACATTGTTGAATAAGCCTGAAAATTTAGAAATTGTATTAACCGGCAGATATGCACATCCGGAGCTTGTTGCAATGGCTCATCTTGTTACTGAAATGAAACCGGTTAAACATTATTTCGATATGGGTGTTATGGCAAGACAAGGTATTGAATACTAGTTTTGAAATTAAAAGGTTTAGGTTAATGTGAATCCTTTTTTGTTTCAGAAATGAAATAAGCGGGCATTTTATGTCCGTTTTTTTTATTTTGCAGACTAAAAAATAAGGTGGTAATATTTACCCCTTGTGGTATAATTCTTTTATGATTACTCTATCAAAATATTTAAGGCAGTCTGCCACATATAAAGTATTTTTACATTTTAAGGTTGTATTGGCAGATTTTTTGGATACTTTAGGTAAAATCGCACAGATAGGGTTCCATGTTTTTAAGTGTATATTAAAAGGTGAAATAGACTTTAAAGAATTACTTACTCAATGTGACAGATTTGGAGTAAGTTCTTTGCCGATAACTTTATCAATAGTTGGTATGACTTCAATTATTGTAGCTTCTCAGGTTGCACATGAAATGGTAAAGCAAGGCGGGAGTAATTTTGTCGGTATGCTTATGACAATATTAATTGTTCGAGAAGTTGGTTCTATTATGTCGGGTTTTGCGATAACATCTATGATAGGTTCATCGTTGGCATCAGAGCTTGCAACAATGCGGGTAACCGAGCAGGTCGATGCTATTGATGTATTGGGTGTTGATTCAATAAGATATTTGTTTGTGCCCAGAGTATTATCAGGTGCTGTTATGATGCCGTTTGTTGTTATTTTAGCTTCTGTTACAGGTGTTTTGCTCGGGGCTGTCACATCGGATATGTTTGCAGGTCTTACTTATCGCGCGTATTTTGATTCTGCGGGATTGGGACTGTATATGAAGGATTTGGGTGTTTGTTTACTAAAGGCTGTTGTATTTGGAATAACGATTGCCCTTATAAGCTGTACATGCGGATTTTTTGCTTCAGGTGGAGCAAAGGGGGTTGGTATTGCAACAACCAAGGCTGTAGTTTGGTCGTTTATCGCAATCGTTGTTTGGGATATGATATTTGCAATTTTATTTTTCTTTTAATTTGTAAGAAGGTATAGTTATGAGTATAGAAGTTAAAAACTTAGTTAAAATTTTTGATGATAAAGCTGTAATAAATGATATCTCATTTAAGGTAAATGATGGTGAAATTTTGGCGATTGTGGGTTTTTCAGGTTCAGGTAAGAGTACGGTTTTAAAACTTATTTGCGGCTTAATTCCTTATGACAGTGGTGAGATTATTACAACTGAAGGTGATATTGCAATGGTTTTTCAATATTCGGCATTATTTGATTCGTTAACTGTCGCTGATAATATTTCATTTGCCCTTCGCGAAAGAAAAGATTTGAGAAAGAAATACACAGAAGATGAAATAAAGAACATAGTTTCACAAAAATTGGAGCTTGTAGGCTTAAAAGGTATAGAAAACAAGTTTCCATCAGAATTATCCGGTGGTATGCAAAAGAGGGTGAGTTTTGCCAGAGCAATTGTTACGAACCCTAATACGATTTTATACGATGAGCCGACGGCAGGGCTAGATCCTATGTCGTCCACATTGATTGAGGATTATATTGTAAGTTTAAAACGAGAAATAAATGCTGCATCAATAGTTGTAACACACCAGATGTCAACGATAACGAGAACTGCGGATAGAGTTATTATGTTGTACGATGGTAAAATAGTTTTTGAAGGGACTCCGACAGAATTGATTAAGCAGGAAAATCCTTACACAAAACAGTTTGTGACAGCTTCCTTAGACGGACCGATGAAGATGAAAGCATAAATTGAGGAAATAATAGTTATGGACATGAAAAATTTATTTAATGAAGATGCAATGGCGATAGATACATATATTATGGTTAAACTGAAGGAAAAAACTGCCCGGTTATCAGAAGGTTTAATCAAGAAAAATCGTGCTCCGATATCATTATCAATGGGGGCACCAACAGCTAACCCGCCTGAAGCATTGATAGACAAATTAAAAGAGTTTTTAACAGAAGATAATATTCACACATATTCTGTAACAAGGGGAGAGGCATATTTTCGTCAGGCAATTGCTCAAAGAATGAAAGAACGTTTTGGTGTTGAATTGGATGCTGATAATGAAGTTTTTTCACTTTTGGGTTCAAAAGACGGTCTGGCAAATTTGATTAGATTTATAATTAATCCAAAATCAGAAGAAAAGGAAAAAGATATAATTTTATTTCCGGATCCGGGGTACGCATCATATTCTCAAATGACACAATGTTCCGGGGGTTTAGCTTATCCTATACCTTTAACTAAAGAGAATAATTACCAGCCGGATATGGAAGATGTTTTGGCATCTTTAGTTACTGATGGATATAACCCTGCGAAAATAAAAGCAGTTATTATTAACTATCCGAATAATCCATTGGGTGTATCTGCAACAAGAGAGTATGTTCAATCTGTTGTTGATTTTTGCAGAAAACATGATTTTCTATTAATTTCGGATGCAGCATACTGTGATGTTTATTTTGACGAAGTGTCAAAGCCTTTTAGTACACTGGAGCTTGAGGGAGCAAAGGACGTTACTGTTGAAATGTTCAGTTTTTCAAAACCTTATGCTGTCACAGGCTGGCGTTTAGGCTGGGCTTGTGGAAATGCGGATGTTATTTCTCGTTTTGCAAAGGCTAAATCAACAATTGATAACGGTATTTTTAAGGCACTTCAAAAGGCTTGTGCTTATATTTTAAATTCCGTTGAAGGTGAAGATTATATTGCACAAAGTAATGTGGCTTATAAAAGAAAACAATCTATTATGGTGAAAGGTTTGAAAGAATTAGGTTGGAAAATTGATGAAAATAATCTGCCTAAGACAACTTTTTACCTGTGGCTTCCAATTCCCGGAAAATATGATTCGGCTTATAAGTTTTGTGAAGATATGCTGGAAAAATCGGGCATTGTTGTTGTTCCCGGAGATGCTTTTGGGAAATACGGACAGGGTTATTTTAGAATATCTTTTGTTTGCAGCGATGAAAAATTGCAAGAGGTTATTGACAGGATGAAGGCTGATGGTTTCAGGTTTTAGAGCCTTAGTTTCCTGTTAGAAATCTATTAATTTAAAAAGCGGATTTGAAGTAAATTTACTAACAAATTCGCTTTTTAAATTGTTATAAAATTTTGATTATCCAAAAATTCCGCAGCTTAAATAATGATCACCGCAATCAGGTATAACTGTTACGATACATTTATTTGTATGTTCAGGGCGTTTTGCTAATTCTAAAGCAGCCCATATATTAGCACCGCCTGATATTCCGGAGAGAATACCTTCTTTTTGCGGGAGTAGTTTTGTTATATTTATTGCATCTTCGTCTTTTACAGGAATTATTTCATCGATAACTGTTTCATCATAATTTTTTGGAACAAAGTTTGCACCTATTCCCTGAATTTTGTGAGGAGCACCGTTGTTTCCTTTTAACACCTGCGAATTAAACGGTTCGACAGCGAAAGCTTTAATACCGGGGTTTTTCTGTTTTAAATTTTTTGCAATTCCGCTAATTGTTCCGCCTGTCCCGACTCCTGCGATTATAATGTCTACCTTCCCGTCTGTATCTTTCCAAATTTCTTCTGCTGTTGTTAATATATGAGCTTTTGGATTTGACGGATTATCAAATTGGGAAGGAATAAAAGAATTCGGGTATTTTTTGGTAAGTTCTGCTGCTTTATTTACAGCTCCTTGCATTCCAAGTTCTGCCGGAGTTAGTATAAGCTCTGCACCATATGCGCTTAAAAGCATTCTTCGTTCCATACTCATAGATTCAGGCATGGTAAGAATGATTCGGTATCCTTTTATTGCACATATCATTGCCAGTCCTATCCCTGTATTCCCGCTTGTCGGCTCAATAATAATCGTGTCTTTATTTATTCTGCCCTCAGTTTCAGCATCAATAATCATTTGGTATGCTGCCCGGTCTTTTATTGAATTTGCAGGATTAAAATATTCAAGCTTTGCTAAAATTTCAGCATTTGTTGAGTTTAATTTATTTATTTTTACAATAGGGGTATTCCCTATTAATTGAGTCAAATCCTGTGCAATATTCATTTCTCACTCCTTGGTTGTCTGTTTTTTATAATCATAGCATGATTATAGAAAATGGTTTAACTCTAATTATAATCTTGAGGAGTTTTGTTAAATATGTTATAATGAAGAAAACGAGGAAATTATATAATGATGCAAAAAAAATGGGCATTTACTTTAGCGGAAGTTATGATAACAATGACAATTGTCGGTGTAGTTGCAGCACTGACAATTCCTACATTGAATTATAACAGAGTTAAGAAAGAATATTCGGCAAAATTGAAGAATTTCTACAGCAAAATGGATAATGCGGTGCTTGATATGCAGATGGATAAAGGTTCATTTAAAGATATGATTCTTCCGACCCAGGGTAATGGCTTTGATTGGTATATGGAAAATATTGATCCGTATATGGGGCATCAGTTTGTGGATACAGCGACAAAGCAGGTATATTATAAAGACGGAAGTAAGCTGGGAACTTTTTTTACCGGTGGATGTTTGGATGTTATTTACGATGTAAACGGTGATAAATCACCTAATTCTGAGGGGTACGATCAGTATAGATTCTTATATTGTTTCAATAAAGACGGTAGAAGAGACTACTTTGGCAGTGAGGATATATTTTTTGGGGTGTATGGATCTGGTATAACTAGCCAAGCTACTTCCCGTCAAGCTATGATAGACCAATGTGTAAATAATAGATCCAGTTGTACCAGGCTGTTGCAAAATGATCAATGGGAATTTAAGAGCGATTATCCAATTAAATTCTAGCAATTAAAATACCTATTATTCGAGAAAGTGTTAACAATTGTTAACACTTTCTCGTTATTAATCAATTTTTTAATCTAAAAATTTTTTATAGATGTGTAGGTTAGAAAAATAGTATATTAAAGGTGGTAAGGTTATGGGTTTAGTATCATTTGCTCCCCGATTAGTTAAGTATGGGAAAAGAGTTTTAAATGTTTATCCGGAATTTGTATTAGGAACCGGCAGTGATGTTGTCGGCGCTGCAATGCGTTCACAAAAAGGTTCAGTATTAAATAAAGCTAAAGCAGGTTTTAAAGCGCTTGAAGATGATATAGCTGCAAAGCAGCTCAGTAAGGGCGGCTTTTTCAGACGGCTGGGTGCAAATTTAAATCCTAAAAATTTATGGAAATCTTTAAATGAAAGTAGAAAAGCCGGTGTAGCAGCTGCCAAAAGCGCTCATAAAAGTGCATTTTGGGGTGGAACAAAGGGATTTTTTAAAGGCATAGGTAAAAAGATGCCGTTCATCGGTGCTGTTTTAACATTGGCATTTGAACTTCCTAATATTTGGACGGCAACTAAGGAACAAGGTATAGGTACTGGCTTAAAAGAAACTGCTAAAACAGCAAGCCGTTTAACCGGCGGTGCAATCGGCGGTGCAATCGGTGCAGCTGTTGGCGGACCAATCGGAGCAATGGTTGGTTGGGTTGCAGGTGAATGGTTGACAGGAAAAGTTGTCGGTAAAACTTATTCTGAAAAGAAAATGGAAGCAGAAGAAGCAGCAGTACAAGCTCAAGCTGAATATGAAACTCCGCAGACTTATCAACAACCTCCGTTTCAGGGAAATCCGTACGCATATAACCCAAATCCATACAGCGGAATGACAAATCCTCTATACAATGATTACGCCAATCCTTATGCAAATGATATAATGATGCAGCAAATGGGATTTAATACCTTAGCTTAAAAAATAATTGATAACGCGCATAAACAATAAGGACCTTAGGATTAAATAAGGTCCTTTTACATTTCTTAATACAATCAGCAATTTTATATAAATAAAATACTTAATAAAAATATAGGGGATTAAAATTGGAGAATTAAAAATGGGATTAATATCATCAGTTGTTAATTATGCAAAACGCGCATGGAAAATTACACCTGAATTTTTGCTTGGTGATAGTGCAGAAATTGCCGGAAAGGCTATGAATAAACAGAAGGGCTCAATCTTTAAAAAAGTGAAAGCAGGTGTACACGCCTTAGAAAATGACACTGCTAAAAAAGCTATAAAAGAAGGCGGCTTTGCTAAACGAGTTTTTAAAAATTTGGTGAATACTCCAGGAACAATTAAAAATAGCGTAAAAGCCGGAGCCAGAGCTGCAAAAATGGCTGGTAAAAGTGCTTTTTTAGGCGGTACAAAGGGTTTACTAAGGGGTATTGGAAAGAAAATGCCTTTTATTGGAGCAGCTTTAACAGTATTGTTTGAGGTTCCAAACTTATATACAGCCTTCAGCGAAGGCGGATTCGGTGCCGGGATGAAAGAAGTTGGTGGAGCTGCGGTTGAACTGGGCTGCATGGCAGCCGGTGCGGCTATCGGGTCTGCTATCTGTCCGGGTATTGGCACTGTAATCGGTGGTATTGTCGGCGCTATAGGAGGTAGTCTTTTAAGAGGTAAAACTTACTCAGATAAAAAGGCTGAGGCAGAAGCTCAGGCACAACTTCCTCAGTACACAGAAGATGATATTGCAGCCTTAAAAGAATATGGTTTTAGTGATGAAGAAATTGAGCAACTTCGTCAGAATGGTTACTCAATGGAAGATATTTCAAAAGCTATTGCAGAAGATCAAGCAGCAATGCAAGAAAAAGATAATCAAGAAAGTGTTGCCCCGTCTGACAACACAAGAGTTGTAAAACCTGCGGTTGAGAATGCTCCGTCACAAATTCAAGAATTAAAGGCTGAAATTGAAGCTTTGGAAAAACAGCTTCAACAATATACTCAAACTCCTTACAGTTCTTACAATCCATTTAGTTATTCTATGCCATATATGAATAATTTTAATTCACAGTTCGGCTATAACAACTTATATTCAAATCCGTTTATTTCATCAGGGGTTGGATATAATAACTTCAACCCGTCTATAAGTCAGGGATTTGGTTGCGGAAACATATATTCAGGATTGAATCAGGGACATATATTTAAATATACCGGTTAATAATTTAACAAATATTCGAAAAGAGCCGTAATGAAATTACGGCTCTTATAAATTTGTAAGAATCTGTTCTAAATTCCGCAAACGTGGAAATCCCGTTCGGTTACTGATGAAGAACATTCTAAAAGTTGTGTTAATAGTCTTTCAATAATCTGTTCAACAGTTTTAACTTCGCTTTGCAGCGCTTTAAAACTTTCTTCACGTGTTTCTTTCAATGCACTTTCAAAAACTTCGTCTTGATACATAAATTATACTCCTATTTGTATTAACAATATTGTAGTCGGTATAATTTCCAAAAACTTTAATATTTTAAGAAAATTTGTTACAAAATTTCATTATTAGTGGAGGTTTAAAATATTTTAAAGTAAAATATTACATATTTGCAAAAAGGATGTATGAATGTTAAAGGATTTTGAACTCACCAATTACGATTATTATTCAAATAGACGTGATATGGAAATTATTTCAAAGATTGTGGATAGTTTAAAAAAGATTCTGGAAGAAGATTCCAGACAGGAGCAGCCTTTGTTTTTGAAAATTTCGGATAATCTTATTCTGGATATCGCCAGAAAAGTTGTTCAGGAAAAAAAGCAAACTTTTTTGATTGGTATAACAGGTGAAAGTGCATCAGGCAAAACTGTTTTTGTTGATAATACTATAAAGGCTTGTGTAAAACAAAAGGCAGAAGGTATTTATACCGTAATTAGATGTGATGATTACTATAAAGATACGTCAAAAGAACTGCAAGAAGCCGGTAGTTATGAAGCTTTATTTAAAACAGGTTTTAGTTTTGATACTCCTGATGTTATTGATTTAGAATTGATGAAAAACCATTTAGTTGCACTAAAAGAAGGTAAGACAATTAAGTCCCCTAAATATAATTTTGTTACCTGTGTATCTGATCCTGACGGTGATGAGAAAAAACCGGCAAAAGTTATCTTAACAGAAGGTCTTTATGTTCTTAATGAGGGAGTAAGAGATATTATGGATGTAAAAGTCTATGTATTTACTCCTTTGGAAGTTATAAAAGACAGATGGTATAAACGGGCAGCTGAACGTGGTAAATCAGGCGAGGCTGCTGATTTGCAGTTTGCAGATGTAAATAAAACTGCACAGCAATATATTCGTCCTGCTTATCAAATATCTGATACTGTAATAAATGGTATGGTAAGTCAAGAATATATTCAAGAAATTACTGATAAGATATTTACAACGTTAAAAAATATTGAATTTTAAAATAAAGGAGAAGGGGCTGCATTGCAGCCCCTTCTCCTTTTGTTACCGGGAGTTTAAAATGCTCTTTGGCAATTAGTGCATTTTTGTACGGGTTCCATTATAATTGGTGCAGCACAACCGCAAGGCTGACCACGTTTAATTTTTACTCCGTGTAATTTTTCACATTTTGTAAGTTTTGGTTTCTTACATTTCTCTACTTTTACGCACTTGTTACATTGTCTAAAACCAGTAAACGGGTTTAAACTGTTAAGTCCTTCATAGCTCCAAGCAAATGCTCCCTGGGCAGGAATGGTTAAAAACGCCAATAATGTGAATGTTGCAAATAAATTTTTCATACTGTCTCCTTATTATTTGGTAGGGTTATTTATGTCGGCTACACTTTAATTTTATAAGTTTTAAATATTATTACTATAGCCACAAAGAGAGTATGTATTATTGAAATAGTTTAGCCTGATAGTTTAATTTTTTAAATAAAAAAGGCTCAAGAACTGTTTCTTGAACCTTTTTTAAATTTTTACTGATTATAAATCTTATTTGCAGATACTTGCATCTTCAAGTAAGATAACTTTAATAGATTCCCCGTTTTTAGCGCTATAGTTTAAACCTGGAGTTACTAAACCTGTGATCAAACCGATACCTGCACCAACCGGAGTTCCGATAGCAATACCAGTCCCGATTTTATCAGGGGAAGGGATGAATGAAAATCCAACACCTGCGCCTGTACCGACAGCAGCACCACCCACTGTGTATAGTGCAACTTTACCGGCGGTCATCCAAGGACCTTCTTTTAATGCATAGTCTTTGTAGAAAGGTTTTGCGTTAAGGTCAACTGTTTTACCGCAAGGAGTTGTAATTTTGTTTAGCTGGACATAAACTCTTGCATTCTTATTGAACCATTGTGGTTCTTTAATATCCAAAACTAATCCTGAGAAAATTGACCCTGCAGGGATTAATAAAGTTCCTTCATCAGTTTTAATATCTTCAGGGTTTGTAAATGTTACAGCATCACCAGCTGCGTGCAATTTTGACTTAAAAGCTTCATTGAAAGATACTTCTAAAACGTTACCTTCCAAGATGATGTTTCTGATATTTGTAATAGTAACATCGTGGTTTGGAGCTTTTTTAACCATTGTTAAATGTTCAGTACCTAAAATGGTTTCTTTTTTGTATTGAGATTTAACAAGATCAAGTCTTTGTCTTAATTTGTATAGTAAAACAGCAGCTTCTGCTCTGGATAATTCATCAGTTGGTCTTAATTCGTTTTCATCAGGGTGATTTACGTAAATACCATAAGACAATGTTTTTGCATAAACTTCGTTAGCCCAAGATGGAACTTTAGCAGCATCAGAGAATTTAGTAACTATTGCTCTGTCAACATCACCTTCAATTGTAATGTGGCTTATTACAGATTGAGCTTCATCTCTTAAGACTGCTTTATTTGGTTGGAATGTTCCGTTAGGATAGCCGTAAACTAAGCCTAATTGCTGAGATCTTGCAATTGGAGCGTATTCTTTACTAGATGTTTTTACATCCGAAAATCTAACGTTAGAAGTTATTTCAAGGTCATCGTTTCCTAAAACTTTTAATAAAGCCTTAACAAATTCAACCCTTGTCATAGTACCTTCAGGATTGAAGTTTCCATTATTTAGAGTCATAACAGAATCGGCAACAACACTTGCAATTTCCGGCTGCGCCCAGTAATTTTGTTCTACATCGTCAATACCCTGGTATGAGAATGCAGGCATAGTGTTAATGGCTAAGAAACCACCTACTATTAAACAAGCTAATAATTTTTTCATTTACCCTTCCTTTTTCTTAATTCGTAAATAATAACCATTTTTATTATAATATAATAAAGTGAAATTGTAAATAGTAATGGCATGCTTTATTTGCCCCGAAAACAGGAGATAACAATGAAAAATATAACAGCGACTAAGATTGTATCTACATTAGGTCCGGCAACGAATAACGAAGAAAGTATAAGAAATTTGTACAGAGCCGGTGTAACAATGTTTAGAATTAACTCTTCTCATGAAACAGTAGAAGTTCATGCAAAGACTTTGAACTGTATAAGAAAAGTTGAAAAAGAGGAAAAAGCGATAATTCCTGTGTTACTGGATTTGCAAGGACCAAAAATCAGAATTGGAATCTTGGATTCACCTATAAAAGTTTCTTCAGGTGAAATCGTGAAATTCAGACATCAAAGTGAATATAAAAATGGTATCATACCTGTAGATTATAAAGGAATAGCAGCTGATGTTACACCCAATGAAAAAATTTTGATTGATGATGGTAAGATTCAACTTCTTATAGAAGAAGTGAAGGGTGATGTTGTATATGCAAAAGTTTTGACAACAGGTGAAATTAAATCCCGAAAAGGGTTAAATATTCCCGGGGGGACAGGAAGTATTGATATTTTAACAGCACGAGATCTTGAATTTGTAGATTTTGCTATGAAAAACGATATAGATTATCTGGGGTTATCTTTTGTGAGGAACAAGGAAGATATTTTAAAGCTTAGAGAAATTCTTTGTAATAACGGTTCTAAGATAAGAATTGTATCAAAAATTGAAAAACCGCAAGCTATAGATAATATAGATGAGATTATTGCTAATTCAGATGGTATTATGGTTGCGAGAGGAGATTTAGGTATTGAAATTGAAACAGAAAGAGTTCCGTTAGCACAAAAAGCAATAATAAGAAAAGCTAACATCGCAAGAAAACCTGTAATTGTTGCAACTCAGATGCTGGAAAGTATGATAGATAATCCTATTCCGACACGTGCCGAAACGTCAGATGTAGCTAATGCTATTGTAGATGGTGCAGATGCGGTTATGCTTTCGGGGGAAACAGCAATGGGTAAATATCCCGTGGAAGCCGTTTCTGTGATGAGAAAAATCGCTGAAAAAATTAAGACAAGTCAATTTATCAGAAAAAATGAATTTGTTGAAAATTTATCAAATTGTACAAACGGTGTTCCAAAGGCAATTGCGCTTTCTGTGGCTGACACATTGAAAAATTTGTCAGGAATAAAGGGGGTAATTACTTTAACAGCAACAGGTTATACTCCTGCATTGATGTCTGAATGCAGGCCATCAGTTCCAATATATTCATTATGTTCAAATTTTCAGGTGTGCAGATGGATGCAGCTTTATAGTAATGTTTGCTCAATTCCTGTAGCACCGGGGTTAAGTGATGAAAGAAGTATTGATAATAAAAGTATTTCAATGTTAAATGAGTTTTTGAAAAAGGATTTGGGTATGGTCCCCGGAGATTTGGTTATCGTTACAGGTTCAATTCCTCACCTTATGTCAGGTATATCAACAAACTTTTTGAAAATTCATCAAATTACTGAATAGATGTATTTTTATCATATATAAATAACCACCATGATGATTACAGGTGGTTATTTTTTCTGGTAAATATTTTCAGGATGTGCAGAGTTGGACATTGTTATTTCATAAAATTCATTTTTATCAATGTTTACGCCCATTGTTTTAATATCGCAATATTTTTTCTTTTTTTTGTTTAAAAGTTTTTTATAATCTTGTCCCATAGGGTCAATATATCATAAAATTATAGCTTGCAAAATATACTACGTTGTTCGTTACAATTAATAACAATATTATTGATTGCAGCTTGCAAAATAAGTTTATTTATTATACCATTGGAATAACGAACGTGCGTCGGTGGATTTTTTTGTGGAAGAAATTATTTAAACACCGATAAAGGAATTACACAATTAAGTAATAGATTAGAAATATAAAGGAAAGCAAAAATGAATAACCCAATCATTGATGAATTAGAAAAAAATTATTTGGGCAAAGATCTTCCGGATCTTAATGCCGGTGATACAGTAAAAGTTTTTGTTAAAATTGTTGAAGGTAACAAAGAAAGAATTCAGGCATTTGAAGGTACAATTATTAAGATGCATGGTTCAGGTCTTAACAAAACTATCACAGTAAGAAAAATTTTCCAAGGTGTTGGTGTAGAACGTGTGTTCTTAATCAACTCTCCTAGAATTGACAAAATCAGTGTCTTAAGACGTGGTGATGTTAGACGTGCAAAATTATACTACTTGAGAGAACGTTCAGGTAAGGCAACTCGTATTAAGGAAAAAATTGAAAAAAGATAAGACTCATATTCACTGGTACCCTGGGCATATTGCCAGAGCAGAAAGGAAACTCAAAGAGCAGCTTTCTTTAGTGGATGCCGTGATTGAAGTTGTTGATGCGAGATTACCGCTGTCAAGTTGTTATGAAGATATAACGAGGCTTTTAGGTCAAAAGCCTCGTTTACTTTTACTTAATAAGGCAGATTTAGTTCAAAAATCAGAATTGGTGAAATTTATAAAATATTTAGAAGAGAAAACAGCTTGCCCTGTTATTCCTACCGATGCTAAAAATTCTAAAGATTTAAAAATAATTGTAAATAAAGCTGTAGAACTTTCAGAGCCAAGAATTCAAGCGATTATGGCAAAAGGACTTCTTCGTCGTCCGGCAAGGGTCATGGTGGTTGGAATGCCAAATGTAGGAAAATCAAGTATTATTAACAAGTTAACCCGCTCTTCAAAGGCAAAAATTGGAGCGAAAGCCGGAGTTACCCGTCAGCAGCAGTGGGTTAGAATTAATCCTCAATTAGAACTTCTTGATACTCCGGGGATTATTCCTATGAAGCAGGAAGATCAGGAAAAAGCAAGAAAATTGGCTTTTGTTAATGCGATATCTGAAAATGCGTATTCTAATGAAATTGTTGCTCAAGAGCTTTTGGATGTTTTGGATGATGGACAGGCAAAGGCTTTTCGCGATTATTACAGTTTGCCTCAGGGTAAAGAACTTAATATTGATAATATATCAATTGAACGCAATTGGTTGTTAACAGGAGGTTTAACTGACAGGGAGCGGACTTCTGTTTATATTTTGAGGGATTTTCGAGACGGGAAAATTGGAAAATTTATTCTGGATAAATTCCCTATTATTTAATTGTTGTTCCTAAGAGTTTTGTAGATGTGTATTTAATTACCTTTTGGACACATTTTCGTCTAAATATAATGTGAGGAATTTATCGTGGAAAATAAAAATGCCGGCTGCACACATGCTCCGGCTTTTATAAACTCTCTTTTCTTCTTATTCTTGATAGGTCTATTTTACTGCGGCTATATTAGCCTTAATCCCTGCGTCAGAATTAATCATATTCGCATTACCATACGCCAAAGTTCGGCGTTTTTTTGCTCCTCTTAATATTAATTCAACACTTTCACATCTGTTATTTGATGGTGTTGTTATCTTCTTTAGCATTTTTTGATTACTCCGTTTAGACTGATGATTACAAACATGTTATCGGTTTATTCTGTTCATTACTTTAATATTTTTGTTCATTTATTAAAAAATATTAATCAATTTTCATATCTGTATAGTATGAAATTTTTTTTTAATCTGTTAGAATATGGTAATGAATGAGGTCTTTAGCTATACTACAACTTCTCAAATTGATGCCAAATTATATAAAGATATTTTGGCTTATGAGGACAAGCTTGAAAAAATATATATAGTAATTTTTCTTATACTGGTATTTTTATTCAGAGGTTGGATCGGGTATTGGTTAAAATTTGGAGTTGCAATTCCAAGCGGATATACGAGTTCAACTATTGATGTATCTAAAGACCCCATTCAAATAGATTATTCTCCGGAAGATAAAGAGAAAAAAATTTTTACATATACGTCTTTAATTAATGACCATAAAATAGAAATATTTCCCCAGGCTCATTATGAGCTTTCAGGAAGTGTTGTGGCGTATAATTATAATTTTATTTTTGTAAGTGATTTTTTTGACAGTGCAGCTTTGTATGATTTAGGTGCAGCATGGGGTAAATTGTCTGATAAGAAGTTTTATAAAAAATATTTTCAAAGTTACAGTGATAAAAATCAGGTTACCGGTTCAAGAATATTGTGGACTGAATTTAAAACGAGGCAGATGCCTGTGACTGCTGATTATGCAATGTCTCATTGGTCACATTCTCATATTGTTCCGGCGAGCAGAAATGTGATGGCTGCAATGCTAAAGTTAAAAGAATGGGACAAGGTAAAAATAGAAGGTGAGCTTATTGATATGAAGTACAGGCGGAGTAAATTTTCTGATGTTCAAGAATACAAAACAAGCTTATCAAGGACAGATACCGAAAGATATAACCGTGGTTATGGGTCATGTGAAACAGTTTATGTGACATCTGTTCAAATTGGTAATTTTATTTATAAATAGTTAAAATAAAGTTAATTGTTTTTCAAAGTGTTTTTTTAAAAAAGAGGGTCTGTGATGCCTGGATAATCCGTATTCATCAATTGCTTTCAGGTGTTCCGGAGTAAGATATCCGGCATTTCTGTTCCAGCCGTATTGCGGGAATTTGGAAGCAAGTTTATCCATGTATCTGTCACGTTCTACTTTTGCAAGTATGCTGGCAGCTGCAATTGATGCTGATTTTCCGTCGCCTCTTATTACAAATTGTTGAGGATAAATATAATTCTTTATCATTTTGTTACCGTCAACAAGGGTTGTAAATTCTTTCAATCCGCTTTGTTTAATAACATTTTCGCAAGAAAGTTTCATTGCTTTTAGAGAAGCGTTCAGGATATTTATTTTTTCAATTTCATCAACCTCAATACAGACAACAGAATTTACAGAATTGTTTTTAATGATATCATAAAGTTTTTCTCTTGCGACTTTTGAGAGCTTTTTTGAGTCATTAAGCCGATCAAGATCTGAAAGAAGAGATTGTGTGAGTTTTGGGAAATAAACCGCTGCAGCAAAAACTCCACCTGCTGCCGGGCCTCTTCCTGCTTCATCTGTTCCTATTACCTTGCCCATAAGTTTATCGTACTCAAATAATTCGCTCATAGGATTATTTTAATATAAACAAGTATAATTGGAATAATTAGCAATTAATTAGAAATAATATTTACAAGCAAAAAAAAGTTGCCAGATTATGGCAACATTAAATAAACACGAGGATATTAAGAGAGAGAGTATAAAAATCTTTTTTTATTTATATCCTTTTTACAAATACATCTATTTGTTAAAAATAGATTTCTTTTCTTTTCTTTTCCCTTAGAATGTTTTTGCATTCCCCTTACATATATATAAACGTTTTTTGTTTTAAAGAATTGCTTTTTTTGCTATATTGTTGTTAATAATTCTTAAACCAGTGTATAGCATATATGACAAGTATATAATAGATATATAAAACGCATGTACTTTTTAAATCTTAGCTTAACAATTACTATTTAACATATAAAAAGAACTTCCACGATTTACATGGAAGTTCTTAAGTTTTTTATCACAAATTCAGTTCTATTTGCTCATAGCTTGAGAAACAGCAACGGCACATGCAACTGTAGCACCTACCATAGGGTTGTTACCCATACCGATAACGCCCATCATTTCTACGTGAGCAGGAACTGAAGAAGAACCTGCGAATTGTGCATCACCGTGCATTCTGCCCATAGTATCTGTCATACCGTAAGAAGCAGGACCAGCAGCAACGTTATCCGGATGAAGAGTTCTACCTGTACCACCGCCTGATGCTACTGAGAAGTATTTTCTACCGTTTTCCCAGCACCATTTTTTGTAAGTTCCTGCAACAGGGTGTTGGAAACGAGTCGGGTTAGTTGAGTTACCGGTGATAGATACATCAACGCCTTCATGAATCATTACTGCAACACCTTCGTTAACATCATCAACACCATAGCATTTAACTTTAGCTCTTTCTCCATCTGAGAACGGTATTTCTTTTTTAATTTTTAATTCACCGGTTTTGTAATCATATTCAGTTTCAACAGCTGTAAAACCGTTAATTCTTGCAATAACGTATGCAGCGTCTTTACCCAAACCGTTTAAGATAACTCTTAAAGGTTCTTTTCTAACTTTGTTAGCGTTTCTGGCAATACCGATAGCACCTTCAGCAGCAGCGAAAGATTCGTGACCGGCTAAGAAACAAAAACATTTAGTTTCTTCTCTTAATAGCATTGCACCAAGGTTACCGTGACCGATACCAACTTGCCTTCTGTCACCAACAGAGCCCGGTACGGCAAACGCTTGTAAACCTAAACCAATAGCCTCAGCAACTTCAGCAGCAGTTTTAAGGCCTTTTTTAATTGCAATAGCACAACCCAAAGTATATGCCCAAGAAGCATTATCAAATGCGATAGGCTGAATACCTTTAACGATTGCATCAACATCAATTCCTTTTGATAAGCATAATTCGCGAGCTTCTTCCAAGTTTTTTAGACCGTATTCAGGTAAAACTTTTTTCAAAGTAGCTTGACGTCTGTCTTGTCCTTCAAATTTTACTGTCATAATTTATTTTCCCTTTATTTTAATATACTTAAGTTAACCTGTCATGCTGAATTTATTTCAGCATCTTATATATATTTAGCTTCCGGATCCGGTTCGGAAAGACGGAATAATATATTTACCCCTATTCTTCACGAGGATCGATATATTTAACAGCATCAGCAAATCTGCCGTATGTACCGATATTTTTCTCGTAAGCTTCTTTAGGATCAATTCCTTTTTTGATTGCATCCATAACTTTGCCAAGGTTAACAAATTGATAACCGATAACTTCGTCATTTTTATCAAGACCCATTTTTAAGATGTAACCTTCGGTTAATGAAAGATATCTAACACCCTTTTGTTTTGTAGAGTGGATTGTACCACACATAGAGCAAAGTCCTTTACCTAAATCTTCAAGTCCGGCACCAACAGGTAAACCATTTTCAGAGAATGCAGATTGAGTTCTACCGTAAACGATTTGTAAGAATAATTCCCTCATAGCAACGTTGATAGCATCACAAACGAGGTCAGTATTCAATGCTTCCAAAATAGTTTTACCTGGAAGAATTTCACCCGCCATCGCAGCAGAGTGTGTCATACCCGAACAACCGATAGTTTCAACCAGAGCTTCTTGGATGATACCATTTTTTACGTTTAAAGTTAATTTGCAAGTACCTTGTTGAGGTGCACAGCACCCGCAACCGTGTGTAAGACCTGAAATGTCTTTAATTTCTTTACACTTTGTCCATTCACCTTCTTGAGGAATTGGAGCAGGCACTCCTTTTACACCGCGAGCAACGCAGCATTTTTCTTGAATTTCTTGTGAAACTTGTATATTAGTCATTTTCTACTCCCTTCACCTTATATACACCCTGATTTTAACCTGCTCAAAATATTCCGTCAAGGTGATTGAACTTTTTGCAAAATAATGTTAAAATAAGTATATAATACAATGAGGATTGGTTTATGATTAAGATAAAAAAAGATGGTTTTACGCTATCTGAGGTTCTTATAGCATTAACTGTTATTGGAACGGTTGCAGCATTGGTAATAGCAGGGGTAATAAAAGATATTCAAAATAGGTCATCAATGGCGTTGTTACAGGGAACTGTGTCAAATTTGAATGATCTTGTTCAAAATGAGCTTATACAAACAGGCGCCAGAAAGCTTTCAGATACTGATATATTTAAAAATCCGGAAAAGTTTCTTAACAAGTTTGATGTAGTAGATGGTCAGGGCAGCGGAACACTAATATATTTTCCGGAGGGAGGGTATAAAAACTTTGATCGAACTGCCGTAAGTGGCATCGGTACTGGAACGTATAATGCTTCGGTTTTATTAAAAACGGGGGTAGGTATTGGATTGTTAGCACCCAGATCTGCATCAAGTGCAAAGTATAATGGGAGGAAAGCCGTACTTTTCAATATTGATTTGAACGGTAATAAAGAACCAAATATTGCCGGGGTTGATCTTTTTGAGTTGGAATTGTCTGATGAGAACGATTTAAATAATGGAATCCACACTGGGGATCATCTTGAGCACAGTGAGGATATTGCAGTAAATCGTGCAGATTGCAAAGCAAACGGTAAACCCTATGCTTGTTATACACTGGCGGTGTTGACAGGATTTGATCCGAACTATTTGGTAAATGATAATTAAAGGAGTTTTTATGATAAATAATAAGAATGCATTTACGTTAACAGAATTATTGGTAGCATTGGGTATTGTTGGTGCTATTGCTGCCTTGTCAGTACCAAGTTTGTTAATTTCTATAAATAACAGATTGCTGACAACTCAGTTAAAAAGTACGGTAGGTTCGGTTCAACAACTTATTTTTGATCAGCTTATTGCGCATAAAACAAAAAATTTATTGGAAACAGATTTTAAAAATCCTGCAACATTACTGACAAATTCAAATTTCTCGGTTGCTAAAACTTGTGCTGATTCCGCAAAAGATTGTTGGAAAACAACTCAGGATGAGCAGGGAAAATTGATTACTTATCGTAATTTAAATGGTGGAACAGCTACTCCGGTAGGAGCTGGATATACAAGTATATTGCTCCAAAACGGCGGTATTATATCGTACTCTCTTGTCACTAAGCAAGTTTATTATGCTGATACAACAGATGACGTTATTTCTGATTTTTGTATGGATGTTAACGCTAATGATGGTCCAAATATGTGGGGTAGGGATTACTTCTGTTTCTATATAACCAGAAAAGGAAAGATTACACCTCTTAATGAGGATTTGACACTTGCCCAGAAAATAACGATGTGTAAAGCTGGAAATGCTAATCATTGTGCAGCTGCTGTTATTGAAAATAACTGGGTTATGCCTTACTAAAGATAAGAAAATAAGCAAAACAAAAAGAGGACACAGGTTCCTCTTTTATTTTGTTGTCAATTTAATGTGATTCCCAAAATAGCTTTGTATATCTTTATTATACCCTGCAAGTTGATTTGCAAAATTTTTGCCGTCTTTTTTACATTCTGCGCGCAGAAGTGCTACCCCGCGGTTATATACTTCTTGAGCAGTATTGATATTACTTTGCGGAATTTTCCCGTTATACATTCTTGCGGCTAAGGAAATATCGAATAACCGGCGTTTTGACAGACCGCTCATCTCTTTACCTGTTGCAGTTGATTTATTATTTGTAAATTTATTTATTGCTGCTTCATATTTACCTTGTTTTAAGCAGTAAAGCAGACCAGGTGTTTCTTCAATAATTGAGGTTCCTTTATTGAATGTCATATCCAGCAGGGCTTCTTTCATTGATTGCGGGAGTTTGTCATAATTCTTTTTCCCGCCAAGCAGCACACAAAGGTTTTCTTCCATTTTTAATAAATCATTTGCACAAAGTTCTGCCACTTGAGATTTTGTAAGGGTTTTGGGATCTGAAGGTTTTAATACGTGACCTATGCCTATAGTTAGAACTCCTGCTTTATCTTTATATGGAGTCAGGTGAAATTCGTTTTCGCCCAGTTCTCCGTTATCTTCAAGTTTTTTTAGTTTTTTTATAAAATCAAGGCTTACACCCATAGATTTTGCAACATCGTTCAGGTTTTTGACATTTTTGACGGTATGTGTTGGAGGAATTTTTAGGGTTTGACCAGGGCGAATTTTCCCAGCCGAATCTTTGTCAAGAGCATTTGCAGCCATGATGCTTCTTACTTCTACGTCGAAGTGTTGTGCAATTTTTGAAATATTATCTCCTTTTTTTACTTTGTAATCAGGGTTTTGGGTTGTTGTTATATATTTTTTACGGGTATTGTTTATTTCAATTTGTCTATCAGATAGTTCTGTCACCATTTGAATTTCATTTGGGTATTCAGTTTTACCGTTTCCGTTAAATATAGGCTTTTTATTTGCAGCTGTCCGGGCAGCCGGAGAATTTGAGGAAGTTTCTCCGGTTACCTTAACTTTTATATAATTAAAAATTTTTAATAGCCAGTCCATAATTCAACCTTGTTTAATTATTCTTGGAAATAAGAATTAATTCCATCAATAAGTTTGTTTTCAAATCTTGTTTGATAAGCTTTTGAGTCTAAATTTCTACTTTTTGAACCGTTAACGTATTCGACTTCAATCAGAACTGATGGAATACCTTCCGTTTGGTGTAGTACTTGAAGTCCTTTACCTTTAACCTGCCAATTTCTTTCTGACAGCGTTGTGTTAATCCAATCATCATGATTGAGGTTGTCTTTTAACTTATCTGCAAGGTAACTGTCTTCTTTAAATCGAGGATCAAAGCAAATTCCGGAACCTGATTTGCCGGGTTCGGAATCAGCATGAAGCGAGATAAAAATAATATCATCGTTGTTATAATTTTTTGTATTCAAGTCTGTTACAATATTTGAAATGGATTTTTGATCAGTAAAAGTATGGGCGTGTCCGTTGACTATTACAACGGAGTACCCTTTTCTCTGCAGTTTGTCTGCAAGATTTTCGGCATAACTGTTCATTTTTTCGTATTCAAGCAATGGAGCGTATTTCCCGTTGCCCTTTTTAATAAAACTGTAGGAGCCGGGGTCAAAGAAGCCGCTTCTTGAACTGTATCCTCCATGACCCGGGTTTAGTATTATGATTTTACCATTGGCAGATTGGTTATCTGTCGGCTTAAGAATTGTAGAAGATTTTGCACATACTTTACCATTGTCGGAATGCGGTTCGGGAATTCTGTCTAATGGAGTTAAATCTAAGTCGTCTTCATTAAATTTGATGTTGTTTTCTTTACAAAATTCTTTATATCTTTTTACAGCTTCTTTTTTTGCAGAACTTATTGCACCTCTGCGCCATTCTGATGCTGTTTTTACTTCAGAATTTTTTGAGAATTTTATTTTTGGACCACTCATTTTCGTGGTGGTGGTTGCAGGTTTGGTGTTTGTATTTGCCGGAGTAGAGATTATATCATTGATTATTTTGTCAAGTTTTTCGGTATTTACCATACCAAAGGAATTAAATTGATCATCAAGCTCTTTTATAAATTCTTCACGGACGGCGGGAGGAGTGCCTTTTGCGTTTGCTAAAGCGTCATAAATTTTTAAAACAGACTCTTTTCTGGCTTCCTTACTGCTGCGAATTTCGCTTGTTATACCTTCAATAAGGCTTTCTCCGGTGGCAAGTGCATTATATGCTTTTATTAATTCTTCTGCATTTTCAGAATTAACTAAACTCATAAGTTCATTAAAAGATTCTTTACCAACAGCACCTGTTGTATGATCAATATCAGATTCCATTTTGACCGCCAATTCTTGCGGGGTTGCCATCATTCTGGTTATTGTTTCGTCAAGTTTTTTGGTGCTTACCATCCCAAATGAATTAAATTGTTTATCTAGTTCTTTCACAAAAGATTCACGTACAGATGCAGGTGTTCCTTTCTCTGCTGCCAAAGCATCATAAATCTTCAAAACGGCATCTTTTCTTGCTTGTTTATCGCTTGAAATTTCACTCGTTATGGTATTTATCAAGCTTTCCTTATTTTTATTTGTTTTATTTTCTGTGTAAGATTTTATAACCTCTGAAGCATTTTGTGAATTTATTTGATTAATAAGAGCGTCAAAATCAGGTTTTCCTACGGCACCAAAATGTTTTGATGACAGTTCGTAGATTTTTTCACTTAAGTTTTCTGCCGAAATGTTTTTATCATTTTGTCCGGATTGTTTGCCGGTATTTGAAATGACATAAAATATTTCTTTAGCTCCGGCTTTATAGTTTCTCCAATTATTGTAATCAATTCCGTTTAACTGACAAAAGTCTTTCATATTCATGTTGTTTTCACGGGCAAGTGTAGTTATCCCTTTCCCGTTTGGAACATTTTTTTCCACCAGCATTGATTTGAGTTCGTTTACAGAAATATCTAAATTTTGAGCAATTCTTTTTAGAATTTTATCTTCAGGTAACTTTCTTGATTCCTGTCTGCCGGCGGAGGTAGTTTTACCTGTATTATTTACTTGTTCTACACTTGAGGGCATATTTTTCTCCAATATAGCTACACACAGAAAACATAACGGTACTTATTTTGCCAAACTTTAATAAATACCGTTATATTATTACGAAAATTTACATATTACTTTTAGGTGTTAAATATCCTGTCGCCGGCATCTCCCATCCCGGGAACGATATAGCCTTTTTCATTCAAGTGGTCATCTACGGCTGCTGTAATTATTTCAATATCAGGGTAGTGCTTTTGAATATTTTCAATGCCTTCTGGAGCCGCAATAATACAGATACATTTTATATTTTCTACTGGAATTCCTTTTTCTGCATATAGGTCAATCGCTGCAAGAAGAGAATTCCCGGTTGCAAGCATAGGGTCTGTTATATAGATATAAAACTTTTCGGGATTAGCTGCGTTCATCGGCACTTTGTTGTAATACCACACAGGTTTTAGAGTTTTTTCGTCTCTGTACATTCCTATATGCCGAACGGTTGCCTGAGGAAGTATATCAATAGCTTCGTCTGTAAAAATCAGTCCGGCGCGAAGGATTGGTGAGATTATTAAATTTATATCCGGATCTATAGTTTTTGCCATAAATGACGTTAGTGGTGTTGTTACTTTTTTTTCAACAAGCGGCAGATTTTTTGCTGCTTCATACAAAAGACATCTGGTAATTTTTCTTGTTGCAATCCTAACTCCCTGACTGTCAGTATCTTTATCGCGCATTTTACATAAATTCAAGAGTATTACAGGATTATTTATAATTTTTATTTTATCTAAATTCATTCTTAACCCCTTTGTTATTTTATATTATTCATAAATTTTTGTTTAGTATCAATTATTGTGTCTAAAGATTTGTTGACCTGCTCAAGTTCTTCTATTGCATCAACCGGCGTAACTACATTTTTCGGTACTGTGCCGCTTGATGTGAATTCAAATTGTCCTGAGGCATGATTAAGTGTTGTAATAATTGAATCAAGTTCTCTAAATATACTGTCAAATAATCCCATAACTTTACTCAATCTGGTAGGATCTTTTGAGATGATAATTTTATCGGTTTTATGGTTTTTATCCGGAGGATAGATTTCGAGAGCCTTGGAACCTCCAAGTCCAGATGCTTCCACTGTTGCGATTGCACCGATTGGTAGAACAAGATCCTTTTGAGTAATGACAAATTTGATATAAACATCTGTTGATATTATCTGAATTTTTTTCACGTATCCAATTTGAACACCCAAAAATTTTACGGGAGAACCGACAATTAATCCATCAACATCTTCCATAAAAATCTGGTAGTTTTTATACTGTTTCTGGTCTTGGTAGTGGTAATATCTGAATCCTATGACTGAAACGGCAACAATAATAAGCCAAATTACAAACTCAATCCACGCATATACTCGAATGTTACCAAATTTTTTCATAATCCAATTATACACAAAATTTAAGTTTTGTAGAATTCTGTTATTTTATTTTGTGTATTTTTGTAATAGATTTATAGAATGTTAGACTTTGTAAAATCGATATTGTATGAGTTTTTGTCATATTTTGTACCGGAAAAATTAACATATGAAGTAACAGGGAAATGTAAAAAATGTGGTAAATGCTGTAATTATATGTACAGTGTTGATACGTATACAGAAAAAGAATTTAAAATAATGCAATTTTTGTTTCCTCAATATAAACGATTTTATATCAAAGGCAAAGATGAGTACGGGAACTTAATATTTGCTTGTAAACTAGTTACAGCAGACGGATTGTGTTCGGATTATAAGCATCGTCCGCGAATGTGCAGGAGGTATCCGGCAAAAAGAATTTCATATCCCGGAAAGCTTCATGACGGCTGCGGATATACCGTAAATATAAAGAAATTTGAGGACTATTTGAAATAATTAAACTTCGATGAACAGTTTTCTGCCTACAATATTTTGTTTTCCGTTGTAATATCCTGCAAAATAACCTCCTTTTACAGGTTTGTTCTGCGCATAGTACTGATTATACCTGTTTCCGTTGTAATTTACAAACGGGTTATTGCTGTAAGGATTATCACTTGTGGACTGTCTAACTACCGGAGTTGATGTTTTTACACCGGGCGCCATAAACGCATTTGATAAGAAATTTACTAAACCTGCCATTTTAACACCTTTCTACTTGTGGTAGTTTTAATTACAATTCTTGTTTTGTCATAATTCTAACATAAAATTGTATAAATTCGTAAAATAACTTAACAAAAATCGTACATTTTATGTAGTATAATTTATTTTATGGAATACAGTAAACAAAATATTTTAATAGTTGGAAAAGGCGGAGTCTCATCTGCATTAGCTAAAAAACTTTCCAAGGCAGACAATGTTGATAAGGTTTATGTTGCTCCCGGCGGCTGCACCGGAGAAAATGTATATTCATCTGTTGACATAAGAGAAGATGATTTGACAGGGCTTTTAAAATTTGTATTAGAAAACGATATTGGGTTGACTGTTCCCGTTTCTGAACAGGCTTTGAAAGCTGATATTGTTTCTTTTTTTCAGACAAACGGGCAACGTGTTTTTGGGCCTGTGAAATCGGCCTGTAATATCGCTGTAAATAAAGTTCTGGGTAAAAAATTTTTATATAAGATTCATGCACAAACTTCAAAATTTGGTATTTTTGACAAATTACAAATGGCAGAAGATTATTTAAAAAATTCCAATTTCCCTGTTACAATCAAGTGCAGCGAAACAAATAGTCTTGGTGATAGACTTGTTTGTCCTACTGTTACTCTTGCAAGAGAGTTTTTGGATTGTTTGTTTTCTAAAGGGGAAACAGGTGTTTTAATTGAAGATTATACATTTGGTCATAATTTTACCGTTTATTATGTGACTGATGGTTATAGTGCGCTTCCGTTGAATACTGTAGCTGATTATAAATTTTCAGGTGACGGCGACAGCGGGATTTTAACAAGCGGTATGGGTTGTTTTGTTCCTGATTATAAGGTCTCTCAAGTTGTAATATCAAGGGTTGAAAATATTATAAAAAATACTCTTGCTTCTCTTCATAAAAAGGGAACTCCATATATTGGTATTCTTGGACTTGATTGTACGCTAACGGGGGAAGATAAATTTTATGTCAACGAATTTAAACCTTTCTTGCAAGATTTTGATGCATCTGCGGTTTTGAATTCTGTTGATGATGATTTGGTCAAAATTTTTAACGCTTGTATTGAAGGTTTGTTTGCAGATGAATATGAGCAAATTCTTTCTAATACTGCTGCATCTGTTTCTGCACTTGTTTTATCAAAGTTTGAAAACAAACAGATTTATGGTTTGGAATTGATTGATAATATCGAAGATATTGACTTCACAGACGTTAATAAAAATCAGTCGGGTATGTATTTAACAAAAGGTTCAACAGCTTTTGTACTCACAAGGAAAGCTTTAACTTTGGCAAGGGCAAAAAACAATTTATATGAAGATTTAGCAGGGATATCTTTTGATGGAATGAACTACAGAAAAGATATTGGAGCTTGTATTCTGTCTGATTTTTAGTAAAAGGGGGTTAGAACATGAAACTGTGTGTTTTTCAGGGAACTTTTAATCCTATTCATAACGCTCATTTAAGGGTTTGTGAGTACGTTCTTAAACATTTTAATTTTGATAAAATTCTTTTTATTCCTGCTTTCGATCCCCCGCATAAAAATAGTAATCCAAATTACTCTTTGCATCGTCTAAACATGGTTAAGCTTGCAGTCAAGTGTAATCAAAAATTTGGTGTTTCCGAAATTGAGTATTACCGTGGCGGAAAATCTTATACGTATTTGACTATTGAGCAGTTATACAAATTGTTTAATGTGGACGGAAAGATAAATTTTATTATAGGAACGGATGCGTTTGAAAAAATAGAATCGTGGTATGAGGCTGATAAATTAAAAAACTTGTTAAAATTTATCGTCTTTGTTAGGGAGGACAATTTTGAAATTTCTCGGTATGATTATTTAAAATCTAAAGGTTTTGAATTTGAGTTTCAGTCTTTGCCATATGAAGCTATTTCATCAACAGAGCTGAGAGAGCTGGTTAAACAAAATAAAAATATAAGTTCATATGTACCAAAAAATGTAGAGGAATACATCCGGAAAAATGAGTTATATAAAGATTAGTATTGAAGAATTGATTAAGTGGTTGAAGGCAAATTTGAGTGAAGAGCGTTTTGAACATTCAATCGGAACTGCAGAATGTGCCAGAGACTTGGCGGAAAAGTTTAGTCTGGATTCAGAAAAAGCCTATATTGCCGGGCTTTTGCATGATTGTGCGAAATGTTTTTCGAACGAAAAACTTACAGAGATAATTGAAACCGGAATGAGCGTCGATCCTGTAGAAAAAATGAGTCCCAAAACTCTTCATGCTCCGGTAAGCTCTTATATAGCCCGGCATGAATTCGGAGTGGAGGACGAAGAAATTTTATCTGCTGTGAGATGGCATACATTGGGAAAACTTAATATGTCTGATTTCGAAAAAGTTATTTATCTTGCAGATAAAATAGAATATCGTACGCGGGAAATAGAGCATGCTGAACCCATACGTAAACTTTTGGAAGAAGAAAACGGACTTAATAAAGCTATGCTGCAGTCATATAAGCAGACAATAATTAGTCTTGTGGAAAGGGATTTGGTTATTTGTCCGCTTACTGTTGATATTTATAACAGTTACGAATGTAGTGTAAATTGTTAAGTATTTTTATAAATCTAGGTATATCTTTAGTTTTCATGGTACAATTTTTCTAAAACAGAGAGGGCAAAAATGAAATTACTTGAGATTAAGAATAATTTGGTAAAATTATCTTATAGTGAGGGTGAAACCCCGATATTGGGAAGGTTTATTATTTTGGCAGCTGACGGAAAATCATATGTTGCTCAATTCGTAAATTTGAAATCAGATACTGTGAATAATTTTGCTATTGCTAAATTGCTGTTTACTTTTACTCCTGACGGGGTGGTTGATAATTATGACGGTTCAATTCCAAGCATAAATTCTGAATTATCTTTTTTGCCTTCTGAAGAACTTTTAAACTTATTGCCTGTTGAAACTGCTATAAAAATTGGTGAACTCTCACAGCAAAGCGAAATGCTTAATTTAGATATTTCTGTTTTCGAACGTAATTTTACTATTTTTGCAGAAAAAGATATTAATAAAATGACATTTATTTCAAACTGTATAAGACAACTTTTCCAGTTGAAAGAAAAAAGTGTTGTTATTGATACGTCTAATTTGTTTGAAGATTATCCAAAAATTGAGTTTGCAAAAGATTTTAAGCTTCCGCTTAATTCAAAAATGATAGATTATATTTTTGAATATGAATTAGCTGAAGTTGATGCTCCAACGAAAGCTGTTATACAGGATATTTTTTATGCAGTTCAGCAGTATATCAAAACATTAGATTTTGAATTTTTACCGATTGATAATTTTGTTGAAGTTGTTGCTAATCAGTATAAAGAGATGCAAATGCCCGAACTTGCACTTTTAAAAAATAAACTTTTAAAATACAAAGATGCAAATGTTTTTGCCAATACAAAGGATGAAGTCTTTGCGTTAAAAAAGGAATTGGATGAGAAGAATTGTTCAATTATTGATTTAAAAAATATTCACGAATCTTTGCAAAAAGAGGTTATAACATTTATTCACTCAACACTGGAATCTTTTGATAAGTATGTCTACCTGTTTGTTTGTTTAACAGATGAAAATTCTGACAAAAAGCTTTTAAAACAATTGATAAACAATAATCATATATTTACAACAATGATTGTGAGCAGCTCGTATAAATATGCATCTGAATTGAAGCAGCATGCTCAAAATATGATTTTATTTGCTCCTCAATCCTTAAATCATGATTTTACTGCATATAATACATTCCTTAATAAACTAAATCCTGATGAATGTATTGTTTATGGTAAATTGACCCAGGGAATTCCGTTCATTGCAGATATGTCAGATTTGGATCTTGATTTAACAAGAGATGATGTGTTGGGTGATCGATATCAGTTTGTACCTGCAGGTAGTGAAAATCTCCAATTAGTAAAGATTGAAGATGATGGGCATATGGTACCTGTTCAGACTTCAGCACAGACAGAAAGTGAGCCTGAAGCTCTTGATACAACAGATAATATTTCCACTCAATATGAGGCTGTATCCACAGAACCGGCACAGGTTTCGCAATTGATTACACCTATTCCGGAAATTGAACAACCTGCGATAGAAGTTGTGGAAGAATCTTCAGCTGTGGTTGCAGAGCAATCTCCGGTAATATCAGAAGCTGCAGTTTATTCAACACAAGAAATTGTTCAACCGGATCCCGAACCGGTTGTTTCTCCTGTTGTTAGTGAGCCTGTACAGACCGTGAATTCATCTGCCGTTGCCCAACCGGTTAGTCTGCCTGAAGATTCAGAATCTGCCTTTTCTGAACCTTCGATAATAGAACCTGTAGATAATCTATTAGAAGATGTTTCTTTAAATGATGACCTTTTAGAAGAACCTGTATTGGAAGCGGATTTGGAACTGGATAGTCTGTCTGTGGACGATAATAGTAATTTAAATGACTTTTCAGATATTTCAGAATCTGTTGATAATTTTGAGCAGGTTTCAGAATTAACTGAAGATGATTTGAATTTTATTGAAGATAATCAAATGGCACAGCCTGAAGATTTTTTAGATGCTGAAGTCCTGTCAGACTCTGAGTTAGATAATGCTTTTACTAATGAGCAGCCACCTGTTGTTCCTGTTTATCCTGCGGAGCAGGGAGATAATTTTGAAGAAAGTATCGGAGATTTCAAGCAAGGTGATAGTGTATCTCATCCACGATACGGGCGCGGAGTTATTGAAAAAATTATAAAATACGGTAACAAAACTCTTTGTTCAATTGCTTTTGAAAACGTTGGCAGAAGATTATTAGATCCGACAATTTCTGAATTAGTAAAAATATAAACGAGAAAGACCCTTATTGTTTAAGGGTCTTTTCACAGGCTTATTGACAAACTTTGTTGTATATTATATGTCCGAATTTTAAACTCTGGTCATTATCATCTATTTTAACCCAGGAATTAAATGCTGGCGGGAGGTTAAATTCCTTAATCAGGACATTCTCCGGATTATACAATTTGTAGCCGTAGTATATTATTTCTTTTGAATTACATTTTATTCCGTAATAACTTAATTCATGTGAAACTGTTTGTTTGTAGCTTTCGCTCATAGTATTATCATCATCGTAGGCTTTAACGGTTACTAATTTCCCGTTGTCCTGCGGCGTTACCGAAATTATTGAAATACCCTTATCAATATTGATGTTTGTAGCAACAGCAGGCAAAACGATTAATGAGACCGATGCAAAAATCGATAATAACTTTTTCATATTAACTCCTTTATTTTCTTAAATTGGCTGCACCTTTTAAATATATAAATTTAGGTTTGAAATTATTTTCACAATTTAGTACAATTAGCACTCTAAGGCACATTTTTAAAGAATTAGGAACCTCAAGTTCATGGAAACACATCATTGCAACTTCGTCCCAACCAAAATCCTGTCTGGCGAATTTTGCAGGAAATGCTGCGTTTAAATCCTTCGTTGTTGTAAAAATAACATGCGAAATTTTATCAGTTTTTATATTATTAGCCAAAATCATTTCATTAAGCAGTTCAAGTGTTGCAGATTTAAGCATTTCTTGGGTATTACTTTCAACTGTCGTAGCACCCCTAATACCTTTGCTTATCATTGTTTGAAATTACCCCTTTATCCTTTTTTAACTCCGTTATACCAATCTTTTGCAAGCATTTCACTTTTACCTTCAGGTTTTACTTTTATAAGCCTTAAAAGTCCGCATCCGCAAGCTATATCAACTCCTTCTTTTGAATGTGAGGTAACTTTACCAATATTTCCGCTACCTTCAATCGGTTTTGCCTCAATAACTTTTATGATTTTGTCATTGAACATAAAATAAGCACTTGGGCACCGGCAAATTCCTCTTACCAGGTTATGAATTTCTTCATTAGATTTGTTCCAATCAATTTTACATTCATCTTTGGAAAGTTTGTTTGCCATACAAATCCCGTTTTCACATTGTTTTACCGGAGTCAATGTTTTATTTTCTAACCCTATTAAAGTTTGTTCAATCATTTGTGGAGATTTTTGGGCAATTTCATTCCAAAGTTCTTCACAGTTCATTGTATCTGGAATTGGTATGACAAGTTTTTGGCAAACATCACCGCAATCTAATCCTAGTTCTGTTATCATTGTACAAATACCTGTTTCCTTATCACCATTTATAATTGCACGCTGAATAGGATTTGCTCCTCTGTACTTTGGTAATAGTGAAGCGTGCAAATTGATAGTTTCATATTTTGGAATATCTAAAACTTCTTGCGATAAAATTTGACCAAATGCAAAAGTTACGAAAAAATCCGGAGCAAGTTTTTTTAACTCTTCTTGGATTTCAGGTTCTTTTCTTATGGATTTTGGTTGGAAAACAGGAAGATTATGTTCCAGCGCGTATTTTTTTATCGGGGACATTTGGAGCTTATGCCCCCTGCCTGCCGGTTTGTCCGGTTGGGTTACAACTGCACAAACCTCGATTTTATCTGAATTGTTTAAATATTCAAGTGATTTTAATCCTATATCAGGTGTTCCAAAAAATACTATTTTAATCATTTTTTGCAAGTTCTTCCTCTAATTCTTTTTCCTCAACTAGTAAATCCGGCTCAAGATCCGGCAGGTTGTATTTTTTTAATACAGCTTCTGTTTCAAATCTGTTGATACAGTGATCAATAAATAAAATTCCGTCTAAGTGATCATTTTCGTGTTGGATAGCACGAGCTAATAATGTTCCGTCTTTAGCTTCCATAACAAAGGGTTTTCCATGTTCATTCAGAGCTTTTACCATAATATTTTTGTAGCGTTTTACATCAGTATAAGCTTCAGGGAAACTTAAACATCCTTCATTACTTTTGATTGCACCGCTTTTTTTTATTATTTTCGGGTTGATAAAAACAATCGGATTAAGCGGTTCGTTTCCTGTTGACACGTCAATGACAAAAACTCTGACGTTTTCTCCTATTTGCGGTGCAGCAAGTCCGACTCCATTTTGTGCATACATTGTATCTAATAGATCTCTAACTAAATCGGAAACTTTTTTAGATACTTTATGTACTTCTTTGGATACTTGCCGTAATGAGGGTTCTCCGTAATGTAATATTCTTCTTTCTATCTGTTTTTCTAACATATTACTATAAAATCTTTAATTAATAAATATTTATACAAAGTAGTAAAGCTTAGCGAGATATGTTATAATTAATTCGGTTAATATGTTATAGGAGTTGTTAATTGAGAAAATTTATAATAACAGCGGGGCTGATTGCAGGCTTGTTTTTAGGTATAAATAATTTTGCATATTCTTCTGATATGGAACGCCTTCAAATTATTTCAGAGATTGGCACACTGGCAAACTCTGAAAAATATGATGAAGCTTTGGCAAAATGTAATACAGCATTAAAAAAATACCCTAACGAGGCAGAATTATACTATTGGAGCGGGGCAATAAAATCTCATCAGGGTGAATCGAAATCTGCGATTGATGATTTTGATACTGCAATCAGGTTAAATCCCAAAGAAAGCAGTATTTATGTAATGCGCGGGATGACAAAATCTGATATAGAAGATGATAAAGGTGCTCTTGAGGATTATAATCACGCTTTGAAAATTAACCCTAAAGATAGTTCTGCATATTCAATGAGGGCTTGCGTTAAATTGAAAATGGGTGATTTAAAAGGGGCAAATGATGACTTAAATATTGCAAATGAACTTTATGATGAACAAGAGCAGAATAATATAAAAGAGGGAGAACATAAAGAATGAATAAATTTTTAATAGCATTGTGTGTAACTGTTGTATTTACTGCTATTTCAAATGTTTGTGTTTACGCTGATGAACTTAGAGATATTCGTTTTAAGGTGACAGATTTAATCTATGAAGAAAAACCTCAGGAAGCAATTAATGTTATTAATTCTGCACTTAGAAAGTATCCTGACGATGCTGAATTATATGTCAGCCGTGCAATTGCCAAAGATGACCTGAATCAAAAGCAATCGGCTATTGAAGATTTAAATAAAGCAATTAAGTTAAATCCAAAATCTGATGATGCATATTATTGGCGTGCGGCAATAAAAGAGGATTTAAATAATGTGCAGGGTGCGAAGCAGGATATATCGGCCTGTTTGCGTATTAATCCAAATAATGGCGATTGTATATGGCTGCGAGGCCTGTTAAAATTTAATACTTCAGATGTTTCCGGTGCAAAGGCGGATTTTGAAAAAGGTAGAATGTTAATGAACCAAGAGCCTTGATAATATAATGAATGCGCAATAGGTGTTTAAATTCTTGTCTTTTACCTTACGTTAATGAATTTATGCACTTGAGGAATAAGTCTTGTTTTGGGATAGATTGAAGTAAATTTGTCCAAAATTTTGTTGCAAAAATCTGAGCTTACAGACATTTTATTATTTTTAATCATTTTAGGCTGGAGAATAAGTTCAATGTCATAATCCTTACCGATTTGACAGCATTTTTCAATTTGTTCTGTTGTAATATTTTCATCAAAAACTATTTTTGCAAATGTTTCAATTCCTTTGCATTGTTTAAAAAATTCTCTATGCGTTTCATAAATATTTTTTTCAAGTTTAATATCTGCTGAAACAATATCAATCATAGATGCAATTTTTGTTAAATTGTCAGTAAGGGTTGCATTTGTTTCAAGATAGATTTTTATTTTATCGTGGACTAATGGTAGAAATTCTTTCAAAAAATCGATTTCTAAAAGAGGTTCTCCGCCTGTCAGCGAAATTGAATGAAAAGATTTCAGGTCATACTCTGATATTATTTTTTTTGTAAGTTCCTGCGGAGTATATTCAATTCCTGTTTTGAATTCTGTATCGCAGTATGAACAGTTGAGGTTACATCTGCAAAACCTTATAAATAATTGTTTATACCCAACAACAGGACCTTCTCCTTGAATAGATGAGAATATTTCATTTACTTTAGTTTTCATTCATTAAATTCTTTCTCACATTATCTTTTGACAAATTTTTAAGCTTTTCATACAGCTTAATTTCATCTTCCGACAAATTATGAGAAAATTCAATACTTACAGTTATAATTAAATCACCGATTTTTCCGTTTTTCTTTATTCCTTGTTTGGAGATTCTGAATTTTTGTCCGGAGCAGGTGTTTTTAGGTAGTTTAAGTTTTATTGTGCCGTCAAAAGTAGGAACTTTTATTTCTTCTCCAAGTGCGGCTTCAAACGGAGTAATTGGAACATTGTAATAAATATTTAGTTTATCGAAATGGATTTGGGTTTTGGTTTCTACTTTGACATTTATATATAAATCGCCGTTAGCTCCTCCGTTTTTACCGGAGGCTCCTTCTCCTTTTAGGCGTAGTTTTGCCCCGTCTTTAATTCCTTTTGGAATTGTCACTGTTATTTTTTTTCGTCTTGAAACTTCGCCTGTGCCGTTGCATTCCATACATTTGCCGCCATTTATAAAGTGGTGTCCAGAGCATTTTGGACAAGTTTGTGTTGAGAGGATGTTTATTATTCTTTTGCTCCCTGTTATAACTTCGTCTGTAGATATAGTGATATCTGTTGTAATATTTTCCCCTTTTTGAGGTTTTTTATTATTTTTTGCTCGTTTTTGTCTTTTTAATTTTGCAAACATTACTTTTAAAACTTTTATAAAGCCTGTTTTTTGTTTGTTTCGTTGTTTTGTAGATTGTTTATTTGAATTGGGTGTTGTTGTGTTTTGAGTTTTTTTATCTTTGTAATCTTTGCTATATTCTTCTTGAGCTTTTTCGGGTGATGTTGTTTGAGTTGTTTCTGTTCTAAAAAAGCCGTTTAATGTATTATATTGTTCTCTTAATTTTTGATTAGAAAGGGTTTCATAAGCCTTGGTGATATTTTTAAATTTGTTCATGGCATCAGCGGCTTTGTTTATATCCGGGTGATATTTTCTGGCAAGTTTACGATAAGCAGATTTAATTTCTGCTGTTGTGGAATTTACACTTACTCCTAAAATTTCATAGTAATTTTCAAGATTATTAAACGCCATACTGTTTATCTAATGATAAATTTATAAATTTCAACATCTCAAACTTACTTAGAATTAAAGTGCTAAATATAGAATATTTTTGCAAAAAATAAAGGCGGTAGAGTGATGAATTACCGCCTATTAACCAGATTTACACTATGTAAGTGTTCAGAAAGGATTTTTGTTAAGCCTCGAATTAACGGGCTTGTTCTCTTAGCCTTCTCCAAGGTTTAGCTGAGAGAATTGTACAATTTTATTTTTTCCGCGTTTTTTAGCGTTATATAATGCGTGTTCTGCATAACGGATTATTGTATTTGCGTCTTCTTCGGTATCAGGAATGCAAGGGAATGTTGATATCCCCCCTGAAATAGTAATAGGATGACGTTCTTCTTCTCCTGCCGGAATAAATTCCATTTTTTCGATATCTTTTCTGAATCGTTCTGCAAATAAAAATGCGTTATCTTCAGATGTATTAGGAAGAACTACGATAAATTCTTCATCTCCGTAGCGAGTTAAGATATCTTCTTTTCTGATAAGCTGTTTAAGTTTATCTGCAATTGAGCGTAGTAAGACATCGCCCCACTCATATCCGTAAATATCATTTACAACTTTGAAAAAGTCTAAGTCAAATAATAATACTGATAGAGCATTCCCGTAACGTTTTGAACGGGAAATTTCTTGCTCCATACGTTCAAGTAAATATTTTCTGTTGTGTAAACCTGTTAATTCATCAGTTGTAGCAAGAGTTTTTAATTTATCTCTTAATTCTTTGATTTTTAGCATGTTTTTTACTCTCACAACAAGTTCTTGATTGTCAACGGGTGTTTTAATGTAGTCAAACGCTACAGCACGTACTGTGCAGCCCTTGAAAATTTCTCCTATGAACAAAATTGGAAATTTAAATTTTGTTACCATTAAGACATCTTTAATATCAGGAACACTTTCTACAATTATTACTCCCGGATTTAATGTTTCATAATCTTTTATATTTGCAGCATCTTCAAGTCTTACATTTATATCATCAATGTTAGATATAACATCAGCAAGCGCAGAAGACTTTTTATCCGTGTAAATTACAATATTCTTCATAACCTATCCTTTCATCTACAAATTAGCATATAGTTTTATATCAAGCAAAATTGTTACGTTTTTTAATATTTCTGACTTGCGTAAAATTTATATGTAGAATGTAACCTATGGATTATTCAAAAGAAAATGAAATAGAAAAAGAGTATTACTGCAAAGATTTTTCACAGGTAAACGAGCTGTTGTTGCGAATAAGAGCGGCTCTGGCAGGAGATGATAATATTGATTTGTCAGGAATAAATATTGAGGAGTTTATAAGGTATGACGCAAGTTATACTTATGTTTATATAACTCTTTTTCAGGAGGGTTTAAAACCGATTAGATGGGGCTCTTGCCGGAAAACATTCGTGCAGACCATAAACCGAAATATTGAAAAAATTAAAGCTTATCCTTCATTTAAAGATTTTGAGACAGGCAATATGAGTAAATGTAGGATTATGATTGAGATTATAACAGAACAAATTCCTGTCAAGCTTGAAGATATAAAATACTCAGAATTTAGTGAATATAGATTTGAACCCGGTGTAAGCGGTTTAAAGTTGGTATTAAATGGCGTTCCTTATATTTACACTCCGACAGATGCCTGGGTACTGAGCCAGATGGATTTAAAATCTGCGTTAAACACTATTCTTAGAAAAACTCATATTAAAAATATAACCAATAAAATTTCTGAACGTATAAGTATATTAAAACAGGCTATGTATGACTTATACATTATAAAAAGTCATGCATTTATAACTTATCAGGATTCGGTTTTACCTTTGTACCGGGGCAATGTTTTATATGAATATTCGCCTGAAGTTATTAAGACAATGGCATTGAACGGTGCTGATTGGATTGTAAAATATCAAAAAGCAGATGGCAGGTATTTGTATTACTATGATGCCAAGGAGGATAATTATAAAGATCATGAACACCCGAATGCTCATGAAAATGATTTATATTATAATGATTTGCGACACTGCGGCGGGATTATTACTCTTATAAGGGCATATCAGTTGTCAGGCGATGAAAAATATATAATTTCTGCCAAAAGAGGTATTGATTTTATTACTTCAATTACCAGAGAACATAATATTGACGGGCAAGTTGGAGCATATGTTTTTTATAATAAGAAGGCTAAGCTTGGCGGAACCGGCATGATATTGATTGCTATGATGAAGTACCGGACTCAAACGGGTGATAAATCTTATGATGACTATATAAAAAAATATACAAGACATCTTTTATCAAGAATTCATAAAACAGGTGAAATGCTTGGGTATTATATCCATCCGCTTTATAATGACGGAGAACCTCTTGTAGACTTAGGTGGATCTGAACGCAGAGCTACATTTTCTTTTTATTATCCGGGAGAAGCTTTGCTGGGTTTAGGGCTTTTTGTCAACCAGTTTCAAGATGATGAGTTGCTGCGTTCTCAGGTTATTGGAAAATGTAAGATTGCACTGGATTGGATTGTTGATGAACGACCAAAATTATATTCGGATTTATTCACGGCACTTCCTTCTGATGCCTGGCTTATGCAGGCAATAGAAGAATGGGTTAAAAATCCTGAATTTAGAAAAGATAATCTTATAAATTTTGTATTCAATGATGCTAAAGTAATGATTGAAAAAACGTATCAAAAGGATGATTCCCCGTATATTGATTATGAAGGCGGATATTATTACAATTATGGTGATCATTTTTATCCTGACGGCTCACGTTCTGAGGGGTTAATTGCAGCATACTATCTTGCAAAAAATCTCGAAATGACAGAACTTGCAGAACAAATATTGGATACTTGCAGAAAGACTGCAAAATCGCAAATGATTTTATATAACTCTGATAAAAATACATATGCTCACAAAAACCCTCAAAAATCTAAAGGCGCAATTCGCTTCAAGGCTACCCGCCAGTGGGTAAGAGTCGATTCTATACAGCATGTAGCTTGTTTCTTTTTCCGACTGTATTTTGCCGAAAACAATATTGAGGTTCTTTAAAAATAATTTATAGTTTATATTTGTAACAAATTTGTAACAATTAGCCGGCGAGAACTAAAGTTTCATAATAATTAAGCCGTAATCATAAATAAGAATACGAAAATTATTGAAAGGAACTGTTAATATTATGGGTATGGCAGCATCACAAGCCAGATTGTTAAGTATTACTGCTAGACTTTCTAACAATGAAATGGAGCAGCAATCTTTAGCTTATTCAAAGCAGCGTCTGTCTGATAATTCAGAACAAATAAATGATGCTTATTTAGATGCTCTTGCAAAAACAAAATATCAGGTTCTTACAGGTTATAATAATACGGAAGCAACATATGCTGATTTAACATACAATCAATTAACAGGATGTAATTCTGTTGCTTCAGGTAAACAGTACCTTGTAAAGGATAACAGCGGTAAAGTTTTGGTAAGTTCTCAGATTGCTAATGCCTATCAGAAAAATAACGGTGATTTTAATAAACTTTTAAGAGATTTGGGTTATACTCAATCTGATATTAACGTAAATGAATATTCAAAATCTGAAGAAGCTATCCACGAAGCCTGGGATAAATATTTATCATCAGTCGGGAAAAGTATTTATGATATGGATGGACAGCATATTTTAGGTTTTGATTATACTGCATTCAGCAAAGAGTCTTTTGACGGTTATGTTACATACAATACCGCTTACACATCAACCGAAGACGGACAGGTAATCAATCTTGATAAAGACAGTCAGGGTTATTATAAGAACAGATATGTTTTGGAAGCAAGAAACGTTGAGGATCCTGCTACAGGTAAAATTGAAACTGTTGTCGGGTATCAAAATGCTTCTCAGCAGGGTACCAATGATTGGACAGTTGTTGATGATGTTACATATAATGCAGAAACCGGTAAGTTTCTTTTTAAACCGGAAGGTTCTGAAGAAGCTTTGGAATATGATGTTTTATATGCTGATACTGATGCAAATGGAGATGCTTTAATCAGTGATGAGCAGAAAAACTATTTAATCTGGCAGTCTGACAATTCTTATGTTGATGAAGGCGGGGTTGTTTATGATGTAACTAAGCAGTCTCAAGCCTTGAATTATGAAGGTACAAATGCTTCTCAAAGAGAATTATATGATTATGCTGTTGCAATTACAGAAGCTTATTACAATAACTCTGTTTCAGGAAGTTCTCAAACTCTGAAATATGATGCAGAGATGGTTACTTATTACCGTAATATCTTTAATCAGATGAGTTCTTGCGGTTATACAACAACTGATAATGAAACAAACTTTAAAGATACTGAATGGTTTGTAAAACAATTAAAATCCGGAGCTTTAACATTATCATATTATTCAACAGTAGATAAAGCTTTTGTCGGGACAACTATTGATAGTGATGAATCTATTACAGAACAAGAGGATTCCGCAGCTATGGTTGTTGCAGAACAAGTTTATCAATCTCAAATGGATAAAATTGAAAGTCAGGATAAACAATTTGACCTCCAATTAAACAAACTTGAATCAGAGCATAACGCATTACAAACAGAATATGAGTCTGTAAAAAAAGTAATTAGTAATAACGTAGAAAAATCCTTTAATATTTTTAACGCATAAAACGAACATTTTATAATTCCCCTACAATTAATTTTCGTAACTTTTCCTTGCCGCTTGATGTTTTAAGCGGCTTTTTATTTGGAAACGCTATATCCAAACATTGCAAAATCATATTTTATAGGATCTTTCGGGTCGAAATTTTTCAAGTTATTTGTTAGTTCTTTTACGGACTTAAAATCGTTTGCATTACGGGTAAGCAGTCCCATTTCTCTGGAAATTCTTGCGACATGAACATCAAGCGGAATATATAAATCAGACGCCGGCATAAAATCCCAAATGCCGAAATCTACAGGACCTTTCCTTACCATCCAGCGAAGAAACATACACATTCGCTTCATTGCACCGCCTTTTTTAGGGTCGGGTATCATAAAATAAAATCCCTGTCCTGCATCTTTTGCCCGTGAATAAAAATAATCGCTTACAGGTATAAACATATTTTCCTTTACAGGGTTCTCATAACCGTATTTAAAAAGTTCTTCAAGACTGCTGTTTTTTGAGTAGAGATCTTTTAATATTAAAAAAATCTGTGTAAAATCTTCAGGTTTGCCAAATCTATAGTTGAAATTCCTAAGAATTTCAGGTTCAAAATTTTGGATAAAGTTCAGGGGTTCATTTTGGGCAATATTAAATAATTCATCAAGCTTTTTTGTAAAAATATCCCTTCTGCCGTAGGCAACCAATGAAGAGATAAATCCTGCGATTTCTATATCTTTTTTAGTTGTGAAACGGCTTGGGAACCTTACCGGATCATCTTTTATAAAATCTATGGTTTCATATTTGGCTGCAAGCTCATCAAGTTTTGCTTTTGTAATCATGATCTTATTATATCATTTGCCTGGTTATTTGCAAAGATAATCTATTTTTAGTAGACTACCATTTATGGAAGGGCAAATTTACAAAATTCATTCGGATTTTTATTATGTTCAAAAAGATGGTCAAACTTTTGAATGTAAAATCCGTGAAATTTTAAAAAAACAAAAAGTAAAAATTGTTGTGGGTGATTTTGTTGAATTTGATGGAGGAGTTATTACAAAAATCTTACCTAAAAAAAGTTTTATTCCCCGTCCTGCTGTAGCTAATGTTGATCAAATTGTTGTTGTATCGGCTCTAAAACATCCTGATTTGGATTTTCATCAATTAAACCGCTATATTTCTCTTGCAAAATATTATAAAATCCCGGTGGTATTGTGTTTTAATAAGGAAGATTTAGGTTTAGACACAGAAGCTCAGGATAAAATTTTATCTGTATACGGCAGTTTGGATTATAATATTGTATTTACTTCAGCATTGGAAAAGAGGGGATTAGAGGGATTCCGAAAACTTTTGTACGGAAAAGTTTCAGCGCTTTGCGGAAATTCAGGGGTGGGTAAATCCAGTCTTATAAATGCATTAAATCCGAATGTACACCTCCGGACAAAAGAAGTCAGCGAAAAACTTAATCGAGGTACTCATACAACACGTCATTGTGAAATTATTCCGCTGGACGCAGATTCGGCTGTTGTTGATACTCCGGGATTCAGCAATGTCAGGTTTGATTTTATACTTCCGTCTAATGTTGATTTACTGTTTGACGAAATGCTGAAATATCGTGAATTTTGTAAATACAGTGACTGCCTCCACATCAATGAAGACGGCTGTGCGGTATTAGAGCACATTGAAAATATCGATGCTACCCGCTATGAAAGCTATGTTGAATTTATTGCAGAGGCTTTAGAATACAAGCAAAAGGTTAAGTATAACGGAGTAAAGAAAGAAACTTCTCAAAAGTTTAAGAATAATAAGGTTCAGGTAAAAATAAGTGATAAAAAGCGCAAAGCTTCTCGTAATACACAAAAACAAATGATTTATAAGGAAATAGAAAATGCAGATGAATGATTATATTGAACTGGTAAACAGCAAATTAAATGAGTACATACAAATAGAATATCCGGAAGCGATTTTTAAAGCTATGAAATATACAGTAAACCTTCCCGGGAAAAGGCTTCGCCCCATCTTATGCCTTGAAACCTGCCGTATATTTGGCGGAGAAATAGAGGATGCGATGCCTACAGCTTGTGCAATTGAAATGCTGCATGCTCAAACTTTAATTCACGACGATCTGCCATGTATGGATAATGATGATTATAGACGTGGAAAACCATCAAATCACAAGGTGTTTGGGGAAGCTATTGCGACTTTAGCAGGAGATGCTTTACTAACTTATGCACCTTCTGTTATCACAAAACACTCTGAAAATCTTTCACCTTCGGTTCTTATAAGGGTATTAAATGAATATTTCTATTTCGCAGGTGCTTACGGGGTTATTTCAGGTCAGGTTGTAGATATTGAGTCTGAAGGGAAATATAGTAAAGTTGATTTTGAAAATAATAGAGAAAAACTTTCTAAAATATTAGAATATTTACATATACATAAAACTTCAGACTTGTTTCAGCTTGCAATGAGAACAGGTGCTATCATTGCAGGTGTGGATGATGAGAAACTTGAAACTGTAACTGAATTTGCACAAACATTCGGGCTTGCATTCCAGATTGCGGACGACATTTTGGACGAAGTGTCAACTTTTGAAGAGATGGGTAAAACTCTTGGTAAAGATAAACAAGAAGGTAAGTTGACATATGTTTCATTATATGGCTTGGAAGAATCAAAATGTAAACTTTCTTGCCTATTTAAAAAATGCTATGATATAATGAATGAACACAATATCGTATCAGAAGTGTTTCAGGATATGATTGAGAAAATAAATAAGAGAGCAGGTATTTAATGTTTTTAGATCTAATGAGGTCCACTATTGCAAATAACGGGTATGAAGTTATAGCTTGTGCAGTTGCATCAGCTTTTTTTGCGCAGGTTATTAAGTTTGTACTGTTTACAATAAAAAATAAAAAAGTTAATTTTAAAATATTTTCAACTACAGGGGGCATGCCTAGTTCTCATTCTGCGGGAGTTATGGCGCTATCGACTATGATTGGAATTTTACAAGGATATGATTCTTATCTTTTTGCAACAGCTTTAGGTTTTTCGTTAATTATTATGTATGATGCGGCAGGTTTAAGGCGTGCTGCAGGAAAAACCGCTGCTTGTTTAAATAAAATGATGGAAGATTTTTATCACCACGATTTGCAGTCTGTAGGCGGGAAATTAAAGGAACTTTTGGGGCATACTCCGCTTGAGGTGTTTGTAGGTGCAATTTTTGGGATTTGTTTTGCATATTTGTTCCACGCTTTTGTTGTAGGGATTTAATTTTTTACAAATTTATAATATTAACTGCTGATTTTGTTGCAAAATCAGCAGTTGTTTTGTACAATAGTTTTACATATAAATGGAGTTTTTATGTCTGAAGTGCAGAAAAGAATTTTAATAGTAGATGATGATGATGAAATAAGGGAGCTGTTAGAATTTGATATTCGGAGCAGCGGCTATTTTGTCGACACGGCGTCAAATGGATTAGAAGGTTTGAATAAGGCTTTAAATAATACATATGATTTAATTTTACTTGATGTTATGATGCCTAAAATGAACGGGTTTGAGGTTTGTAAAAATATCAGACAGGCAAAGCTTGCTGTTCCGGTGTTGATGCTGACTGCTAAGGGTACTATTGATGATAAAACTTCAGGATTTGACTGCGGGGCTGATGATTATCTTGTCAAACCTTTTGATATACAGGAAGTGTTGTTAAGAATTCGAGTTTTATTAAGACGTAATGTTGTTAATCTTGAAAGTGAATCAGCATTATCAAATGAGATTTTAAAATGTGGTGATATTGAAATATTTCCGGAATCTTTAGAATGTATTATGGTCAATCGCAGGGTAAAATTAACTCCTACAGAGTTTGAAATTTTATATTGTCTTATGCAGCATTTTAATCATCCTGTAACTCTTGCAACTTTGCTGGACGAAGTTTGGGGGTATGACAGTAATGAAGATGTAAGAATGCTCAGGGTTCATGTTGGTGGGTTGCGGAATAAAATTGAAACCAATGCAAAGGCTCCAAAATATCTTCATACAGTTACAAACGTAGGTTACAAACTAACCCCGTTTGCTCAAGAGTAGTTATGAAAAAGTACAGTTACGGATTGAAAAAATTAAAAATTATTGAGCAGATTGCAATAGTATTTTTTATTGCGGTCGTGATTCCTATGTCAATAAGCGGATTTATTATAAATAATATTAACCAACAATCTGTGCGGCATCAGCTAAGGGAATCTGCAATATTGGTTGCCAGTATGGTCTCTGATGAAATTGATTTCTTCCTGAAGACTAACGAAACTACATTGGCACAGATCGCTGATACTCTTGAATATCTGCCGTCAAAAGCATTAAAGGTGAAGTTCATAAAAGAAGTTGCTGCAAAGTATCCTAATTGTGAAGATATTATTATTGTAAGAAATCCGCAAGAACTTGAACAAGTAACTGATGATGCTCATATTAATGAAAAACCAATTTTATCCACTCAGATGAAAGACGGTTCTTTTTTGGTCATCATTTTCAATGCGAATAATTGGGATAATCAATTATTTAAATCATTAGAAAATGACAACAGACAAATTTATATAATTGATGCTAATAACAGGTTAATTTCGTCACATAATTTTACACCTGATGAGTTCAAAGAAACTTTAGATTTGCTTCCTTCCGATATGACTGTTGAGGCACCCGTAATTTTCGGGGATGAAAAAAATCGTCCGATTGTTTATTTGCGCCGTAGTAATCCTGATTTAACGGTAATTGTCAATACTACGGAAAATATTACAAAACATGCAATTATTGATAACAGAGTTAAAATTATTTTGTCTGTATTGACTGCAATTTTGTCTATGATGCTTTTAATCGGATTTTATATTTATTATTTGTATATAAATATAAGACAGTTGTTTAAAGCGGTAATAGCACTGTCAAAGGGAAATTATCAACGACAAATAAGGCTTTTAACAACATCCTTTACTCCGTTTGAAGTTGTGTTTCTGGCGAATGAGTTTAATAATATGGCATCAGAAATTCACAAGTCCTATCTTGAATTGAAGCGTAAGAACGTAGAATTAAAGCAGTTAAACGAGTTTCGTTCGAACCTTTTAGATACGGTGAGCCACGAATTAAGAACCCCGTTAACAAGTATTCAGGGATATACTTCAAGGCTTATGCGTCAGGATATTGTTATTGATGAAGAAACCAAGCAAAAATCTTTAAGAATTATTAAAGAGCAGTCAGAAAGGCTAAAAAGGCTGATTGAGGATTTGCTTACGATTCCGGATATTGAAGGCATGCGCCTTCGGGCAGAAAATTCACCGGTTAGGCTAGATGAAGTTTTAGATCAGGCTGAGCTTCTTTTGAGAAAGCATGACGGGCATGAAATTGTTATAGATATGCCTGAAGATTTTCCTCTGGTAATTGCGGATAAAGGCAGATTAGAGCAGGTATTTGTCAACCTGTTCGAAAATGCGGTCAAGTATGCATACCCTGAAAGTCCTATTTGGATTTGTGTCAAAAAACACCGCAATAAAGCTGTAATTAAAGTTAAAAACAAATGTGACAGAATTCCTGAAAATAAATTAAAAAATCTTTTTGAGAAATTTGTTCGTCTTGATGATAATATGACAAGAACCACTCGTGGCAGCGGTCTTGGTTTATTTATTGTAAAAGGATTAATTGAAGCAATGGATGGAACTATAGTCTTGTCTTCAGATAACGAATTTGGTTTTTGTGCAACAGTTACTCTTAATTTAGTAAAAGAGGTGTAAGGATGGAATTTATGACAGCTGCTATAGATGCAGCCAAAAAATCTGACGGGGATGTTCCTGTCGGTGCGGTTATTGTGAAAGATGGTAAAATTATTGCTACGGCTTGCAATACACGAGAAAAAGATAACGATATAACTTCTCATGCTGAAATTATTGCAATTCGTAAGGCTGAAAAATTTTTGAATAACTGGAGGCTTGAAGGGTGTGAAATTTATGTAACCTTAGAACCTTGTCCTATGTGTGGATGGGCAATTTTGCAATCCAGATTGAAAGCTGTATATTTTGGCAGTTATGATGTGAATTATGGAGCATTCTGTTCAAAAATCGATTTGAGAGACCTATCGCAATGTGGAAAGCCTGCTGTATATGGTGGTATCATGGAATCTGAATGTGATAAACTAATAAAAGATTTCTTTTATAATATAAGAAATTGATTTAATCTTTATATACATAACCAAAAACCGGTTTTAAATCATTTTCCATCAGGCAGGAATAGTGAATTTTTAGCGGCAATAATTTTTTCGTTTTATTTTTCTCCTTCAATTTCATCGATCCATTTTTTAGCATCAAATTTCAAATCTGTCAGTTTCATATTTAACGATTCCACATAGGGTTTGAATTTTACGAGCAGTTGAGTTTTTCTGAGCATAAGTTCCTGTGCTACAACCGGAGTTTTGCAAGCAATAACCATAATAGAGCCTTTAATCATTGAATAGGGTTTTGAGTTTTGGGCAAATTTTTCACCTGCGACTTTTGACCAGAATTTACATAAGTTTGCACGGGTTAAAGCTTTTCTAATTGCTGCATTTTTCATTAAATCAGCAATAATATCGTCTATATTTTGAAATCTTGTGTATAAAATTTTTTTCATAAGTTTTGTATCAAAAGTTTTTTGTGCTAAAATCAGAAAATGGTGGCAGAACAAATTGATATTAGCATAAAGAGTTCTAAAAATATATTATTAGTATCGCACATAAATCCTGATGGAGACACTTTAGGGTCGATGTGCGGTTTGTATTCCTTAATAAAAGATAATTATAAAAAAAAGTGTGATATGGTTACGGTGTCAGAAGTCCCTGTTACGTACAATTTTCTGCCATATGTTTTACAATCCAGACATATAAATGAGTATGACCTATCAAGGGAATATGATTTAGTTATAAATCTTGATGTTGCCGCACTTGACAGATGTGCCGAGGTTCAGAGTTTATTTAAAAAAGCCAAAATGACAATTAATATTGATCACCATGAAACAAATAACGGCTATGCTGATATCAATCTTGTTGATGCTAAAGCGTCTGCCACATCAGAAGTTCTGGTCGGGCTTGCTCTTGATTTGGGGTGGAAGATTTCGTATGATACTGCAATCTGTTTATATACCGGAATAGTGACGGATACAGGATGTTTTAAATTTTCTAACACGTCCAAACGAACAATGGATTTTGCAGGAATTTTAATTGATTTGGGAGTTTCGCCTTCTGAAATTTACCAGAAGTGTTATGAATCTAATTCTAAGGACATGGTTTTATTCCAGAGTTATTGCATAAGTAAAGCTCAATTTGATTGTGATGATAAAGTAGCTTACACTATTGTCTATAAAAAAGATTTGGAAAAGTTCAATAATAAGGGTGAAGATTTCACAGACGGACTTACTGAAAAATTAAGAGCTATTGTAAGTACAGAAATAGCATTTGTTGTAAAGGAACTTAGTTCGGGAACTTCAAAGGTTTCTATGCGAAGCAAAACAAAAGATATAGCACAAGTTTGTTCTGCTTTTGGCGGCGGGGGGCATAAACTTGCTGCCGGTGCATTGATTAAAGCGAGTCCTGAAAAAGCGGTGTTGCAAATATTAAAAGAGATTAAGACAAAAGGCTTATGTTAAAGAAACTTATCAAAAACAAATATATAAGAGCACTTGTGAAGCTTATCAAATCAATTATTAAAAATGATTTTTATGGAATGGCTGCTGAAATGGGTTTTATGCTTGTTGTAGGGATTTTCCCGTTTATGTTGTTTTTGATGGCGGTATTTGGCTGGATGGGTAATAAATCTTACCTTGATTCAATTTTGAGGGTTTTATCAAATATTATGCCGACACAGGCTATGAATTTGCTGAAATCAGTCCTTGCTGAAACTATGATATTTGATCACGGCCAATTATTAGCGATTATTGGTATTATTACGACTCTTGTGCTTTCAACAAATGGAGTTGCAGTTGTATTGAAGGGTTTGAACAGAGCCTATAAAGTTGAAGAAACCAGAAGTTTTCTTTACACAAGGATTCTTTCTTTTCTAATGGTTTTTGTAAATATTTTAGTATTATTTTTGACTATTAACATTATTATTTTTGGTAAAGTTATTGTAATGTTTTTGGTTGCACATTTTAATATGTCAAAGGGGGTTGCGATAACTATTTTGACACTTCGCTGGCCGGTCGCGTTTTTAGCGTTGTATGTGATGGCATTTTTAAGTTATTATATTTTGCCGGATTTGCGGGGAAATGAGGCTTTTAAGCGAAAAAGCGCGCTGCCGGGAACGGTGTTTTTTACAACTTTATGGTTAGTTGGTTCGTGGGGGTTTTCCATTTATGTTAATAATTTGAGTACTTACAACCTGGTATATGGAACAATCGGTGCATTTTTTATTTTAATGATCTGGTTGTATTATACATCAATTTTACTGTTAATTGGAGGGGAAATAAATTCGCAGGTGTATAACAGGCTGGCAAATAAGTCTGATGAAATAAGAGAAGAAATTGCTCAATTGCGTTTGCAAAGCAGGCATAAATTATACTAATAAAGGAGGAAATGTAAAATGTTAAAACACAGTCATAGCTTTAATTTCGGGGGGGGGGTAGCCTTTTAAAGAGTTTATTCGTAAATGTTTTTTACGGGTTTAAAAAGAAGAAACAGGCGTTTACCCTTGCTGAGACCTTGATCACTTTGGGAATTATCGGTGTTGTCGCAGCTATAATTATTCCAATTATGTATCATAATTATCAACGAAAATCATTGAAGATTGCTTTTACTAAAATGGACGCGGTATTGCAGCAAGCCATGAAAATGACATCTGAAGAATTCTCAGTTGATAGTTTTGCAGATTTTAATGCAAGACGAAATGAGCCTTGGGATAAAAATAAAGAATATTTTAGTGTTGTGAATTCCGTTTGGGCAAGTCAGTTTGCAGGTGCGACTCCGCTTACTTGGGATTATTTGTATAATAAGATGAAGAAGAGAAAGTTTGTAACAAATTTCAAAGGCACTAAAAGAGTATTACCTTATGCAAATGTATATGGAATGGAATATAGAACAGTTGATAAGCCCAGGATGTATTTATTACAAAGTGGAGCTTCTGTTACTTCTATAACCTACTTTTATCATGGTGTTTACGATGGTATAACGTTTACTTTTGATACAAACGGGCCACACAATGGTCCAGACAGATATGGATATGATTTATTTATTTATACCACAGGTGGTTGGAACAACCTTTGTAACAATAAAGACGAATCTCGATATAATGGACGAGGTTGTTATGATTGGGCAAAGAAAGATAAAAATCCGGATGATCAGACAAAAGGTTATTGGGACTCTTTATATAGATAATTTGACTATATAATAATCATTATAGCTGTTGAAGTTTGTAAAATTTTCATGTTCCTGTTATTATGCAGGTATGAAAGATATGTTAGATAAAATTTTACAAATAGAAAAGAAATATAAAGAGCTTGGCGAAACTCTTTCAGATCCTGCTGTGATTCAAGATTATAATCGTTTCAGAGATTTGTCAAAACAGCGTAAATCAATGGAAGAAACCGTTAATCTTTATTATGAATGGAAAGAAACAACAGAGGCTATAGAAGATGCAAAGCAAATGCTTCATGAAGAAAAAGATGAAGAGATGCGCAAGTTTTTGAAGGCAGAAATGGAGGAAAATGAAGCAAAACTCCCGGGTTTTGAAGAAAGAATGAAAGTCCTCCTTCTGCCTCGGGATCCGATGGATGATAAAGATATCATGCTTGAAATCCGTGGCGGTGCCGGTGGGGATGAAGCAAATATTTTTGCTGGAGATTTGATGCGTATGTATTTGCGTTACGCTGATAAAATGGGCTGGCAGACTCAAATCTTGAGTAAAACTGATTGTGAAGCAGGCGGTGTTTCTGAAGTAATTATTTCAATGAAGGGTGACAGTATATACTCTCGCTTGAAATATGAATCCGGTGTTCACAGAGTTCAAAGGGTTCCTGCAACTGAATCACAGGGCAGGGTTCATACATCAACTGCAACAGTTGCTGTTATGCCTCAGGTTGATGATGTTGAGGTTAACCTTAATATGAATGATGTTGAAATAACAACAGCAAGATCTGGCGGTGCCGGCGGTCAAAATGTTAATAAAGTTGAAACTGCTGCAAGGGTATTCCACAAACCTACAGGAATTATGATTTTCTGTACTGAAGAACGTTCTCAACTTCAAAACAAAGAGCGGGCTTTAGAAATTCTTAAGGCAAAACTTTATGATATGGAAGTTCAAAAGCAAACTAAAGAAATAACTGATTTAAGACGTTCTCAAGTCGGTTCAGGTGACAGATCAGAACGTATTAGGACTTATAATTTTCCTCAAGGTCGTCTAACTGATCACAGGTTAAATCATAATCTTAATGTTTGGACTGTTATTGATGGTGAGTTGGATGAACTTATTGACTTGCTGGTTGAGTATGACCAGAAGTTGAAACTGGAAAAATTAGCACAGGTAGGCTAAGGGGCAAATATTGGTGGCAGAAAGACGTTGTGTTAGTTGTTGGCAGGTGAAAGACAGGCAGGAATTGATAAAAATTACGGCTGACAGCAAGAGCTCAAAAGTCATTATAAATCCGAATTCCGATATATTTGGCAGATCTGCATATCTTTGCTATAATAAATCTTGTATAGAAACAGCTTTTAAAAAGAATAAGCTGGCAAAGTATTTAAAAACCTCTATACAAAGCGAATTGAAAGGACAGTTATTAGATGAGTTACGAAACAATTAGAATAAGTGAATTAGCAAAAGAACTTGGGCTTCAAAGTAAAGAAGTTGTTGAAAAGTTTGCCCAGATGGGGATAACAGGTAAAACTCATTCAAGTACTGTTACTATTGATCAGATTAACCGCTTAAAAGAGTTTATTGCAAACGGCGGAGTAAAAAAAGCTGCAAAACCCAAAGCTTTTGTTGTAAAAAAAGCAAAACCTTCTGATGCTGAAATAAGAAATGAAGAAGAAGCTGAGCCAAAGAATTCATCCAAAACTGTTGATGTTGAATCCCCGGTAAAAATAGAGAAGATTGAACGTCCAAAAGTTGAGGTTGTAAAACCGGTTAGCCGTTTAGAAATTGTAAGACGTGCTCCTAAAAAAGCTGTACAACCTGCTGATAGTTCTGAAAAATCTGAACGTCCGGCAAGAAAACCTTTTGGTAAAAATCCTCAAGGGGAGGATAGAAAATTTCAGCCGCGCGGAGAAAAAGGACAGGGCGCAGAACGTAAGTTCTCCAAATCAGAAAGGCCTGTAACTGAGGGCGATTATGGTGCTAAAAAGCCTCTGCAGCGTCGTATAATACCTCAGGAAATATACGATAATAAAGGTGCTGCGGCTTCAAATTCCAAACGCAGAACAGATGGTAAAAAGAAAGATAAAGAATTTTCTAAAAAAGAAGAACAGGAAAGGATTTCTTTAGAAAAAGCTGCTGCTCAGCACCATAAGAAAAAGGTTCAAAAAGTTGAAGCCGTTGAAGAAGTTACACAAATTGTTGTTAATCAGGCTATGACAATTTCTGAATTATCGGAAAAAATTAAAAAAACTCCTGCCGAAATTGTTAAATTCCTTATGTTAAATGGAGTTATGGCTACGGTTAACCAGCTTATTGACGTTGATGTAATAAAGAAAGTTTGTGCTGAATATGGTTTAGAAGTTCTTGATGAAGATTTGGATGCTTATATTGAACAAGAGCTTGAAAAAGAAGAAAAAGCAAAAGCTTTAACAGAAGTAGATAAAAAGTTATTGAAAAAACGTGCTCCTGTCATTAGTATTATGGGTCACGTAGACCACGGTAAAACTACATTGCTTGATAGTATAAGAGCGTCAAAACACAAGATTGTATCAACGGAAGTTGGTGGTATAACCCAGTCTATCGGGGCTTATACTGTTTATTTAGGAGATAATAACGATAAGAAAATTGTATTTCTGGACACTCCCGGGCACGAAGCATTTACCGAAATGAGAGCACGTGGTGCTAAAGCTACAGATATTGCGATTCTTGTTGTAGCTGCAGATGATGGTATTATGCCTCAAACAATTGAAGCAATTAACCATGCAAAGGCCGCAGATATCCCTATTATTGTTGCGGTTAATAAGATTGATAAACCGGGAGCAAATCCGGATAAAGTATTACAACAATTAACAGAACACGGGCTTGTTCCGGAAGACTGGGGCGGTGATACTATTACTGTCAGAGTTTCAGCTTTGCAAGGTACAGGTATCGATGAGTTGTTGGAATACATCCTGCTTGTTGCTGATGTTCAGGATTTAAAAGCCAATCCTAAAGCCGAAGCTTCAGGTGTTGTTATTGAGGCAAATTTAGATAAAGGTAAAGGTCCTGTTGCAACGTTATTGGTTCAAAACGGTACACTTCGTGCAGGTAATTGTATTGTTGTCGGTACAGCTTGCGGCAGAATTCGTGCATTGTTATCAGATAGCGGTGAGAGAATTCAAAAAGCAGAACCATCTACTCCGGTTGAAATTTTAGGTTTGTCAGAGGTTCCTCAGGCGGGTGATTACTTTGAAGTAGTAAAAAATGAAAAAGAAATGAAAGCCATTATTGCAGATCGCAAAGAAAAAGAACGCGATAAGAGGTTAGAGGCTATGCTTCCTGCTCATATTAGAAAAGAAGCTGTTGCAGGTGATGATGCTATTCCTCAATTAAACCTGATTATCAAAGCAAATACACATGGTTCTGCGGAGGCTGTAGCCCAGGCGATTGCTCAGGTTGAATCAAAAGAAATTACTACAAAAATTATTCACGTTGGAGTTGGTGATATATCAGAAGCCGATGTAATGCTTGCTTCAGCGTCTAATGCTTTGATTTTGGGCTTTACAGTAAAAGAAGACTCAAATGCAATGGCTTCGGCTGAAAAAGAAGGTGTAACAATCAAGAAATATGATATTATTTATCAATTGTTGGAAGATGTAGAAAAAACATTGTTATCACTTCTTGAACCTGAAGTAAAAGAAGTTGCTTTGGGTAAAGCTGAAGTTCGTCAGGTATTCACAATTGGTAAAACAAACAAAATTGCAGGTTGTTATGTATTAGAAGGTAAAATTGTTCGTTCAAAAGATGCCGTTCTTGTTCGTAACGGTGAGGAAATATTCCGCGGTGCAATTGACCAGTTAAAACGTTTCAAGGATGATGTAAAAGAAGTTGCACAAGGTTTTGAGTGTGGTATTTCATTCAGTAAATTCAATGATATTCAGGAAGGGGATATCATCGAGGTTTCAACAACTGAAGAAGTTGAACGTAAATCTTTGTAGGGGGTGTGTGTGATAACTTCTGTTCAACCATTCTGCCAAAAGGTTAATACTGTTACGTTTCAAGCAAAAGTTCCAAAGAATAAGCTTATTGTTGATTGTTGGAATGATAAGCAGGTTGTTATGGATAAGTTGATTATTAAAGAAAGTAAAAAAGTTTCAGTGTTTGAAAGCTTAAAACAGATGTTTTTTGAGCTTTTTCCAAAACTTGATCCGGAGTATAAGAAAATTTTTGAGCGGGTAGATAAAACTGTTTAAATTTATTTATATTAATTGGCTTTAATAGAAGCCGATCGGGCGGTGAGTTTTAGATATTTTATGTTATAATTTTTTTACTAAGGAGAAATTTATGACATTACGAAATGAAAGAGTTAGAAAAGAGTTGATGCGCGATATCTCTGAGATTTTGAGAAAAGAAATTAGAGGGTTAGAAGGTGTTGTCTCGATTATTGATGTAGAAGTTGCACATGACAATTCTTTTGCAAAAGTTATATATAGTGTTTTGGGTTCAGAAGAACAGATTGAAAAAACAAAGTCTGTTATTGAAAAAAGTACTCCAAATATTCGCTACCATGTTGGTAAAATGCTTAGATTACGCTTAACTCCGGAATTGAGATTTGTTTATTCAAACGGTCTTGAAGAAGGTGCGAGGGTAACTGAATTGATAAATAAAATATCAAGAGGTGAACTTTAACTGGAGGGTAAATGGTTTTAGATACTGGAAGTTTACCCTTTGGATTTTTGAATATATATAAACCTAAAGGAATAACATCTCATGACGTTGTTGCAAAGCTTCGTCGTGTTACTAAAGTTAAACAAATAGGGCATACAGGAACTTTAGATCCTTTTGCAACAGGAGTTTTACCTGTTTGTATTGGTAAGGCAACCCGTCTTATTGAGTATTTGGAGGATGATAAAGAGTATCTTGCAACGGTTCAATTCGGAAAAAATACAGACACTTACGATCTGGATGGAGAAGTTACAGCAGCTTTTGATAAAAAAGTTACTCAGGATGAGGTCGAAAATATCCTTGACAATTTCAGAGGTGAAATTATGCAGCTTCCTCCTGTATATTCTGCAATAAAAGTAAATGGTAAAAAATTGTACGAATATGCAAGAAAGGGTGAAGATGTTAAAATAGTGCCGCGTAAAGTTTTTATTTCAAAGCTGAAATTGGTAGATTTTGATTCTGAACAGCAGTGCGCAAAGCTGGCTGTGGCATGCTCCAAAGGTACATATATCCGCTCAATTGCTTATGATCTGGGACAAAAATTGCAATGTGGCGGGTATTTGACTGCTCTTGAGCGCACAAGGGCAGGGAAGTTCTTGGTGGAAGATTCAATCCGGCTGGAGAGGATTGCTGATATTTCAAATATTAGGGCAAGTTTAATAAACCCTTTATCTGTTATGAATTTGCCTGTTCATTATCTTTCTGATGTAGAAAGAGAACGAGTTTTGCATGGGATGGGGATTGAATGTAAAAATTTTAAAAATTCAGATATTGTTTTTTTAGTTTATAGTGGTAGAATATATGCTATAGGTATGGTAGAGCAAAATAAAATTTTGGTCAAAAAATTATTAGAGGTGTTATGAAAAAGATTTGTTTATTACTTGGAATGTTATTAGCCGTGAATAATGCTGCTATGGCTGCATGTGAGTACGAATGTGTTGCTCCGTATAATTTAAATAATAAATTTGTAACTTTTATGAGTGCGGTTACAGGTGTTAATTCTATAAATGAAAAATATGTCGAATCTGTAATAAAAAAAGAAATTCTTAAAACTATCTCTTCAGAAGATTTAGAAGTTGATATAGATTCTTACAGTCCTGTTGATTTAGGCAGAGGTATTTTTAAATCGGCTCATGTTAAAGGTAATGACATTGTTGTAAATGATATTCATTTAACATCATTAGATTTAAAAACTCTGTGTGATTTTAACTACATTAAAAAATCAGGCAGCAGTGTCGTGTTTGTTGAGGATATGCCGATGGCATTTAATATTACAATGACTCAGGATTCCATTAACAAAACAATGAAGCATGGCAGATATCAAAAAGTTATTAGCGAGTTAAATAAAATTGGTGCATCTTATGGCGGAGGTCTTCAAATTTCCTCTACAAATGTCGCCATTAAAAGTAACAAGTTCTATTATATTGTAGGCTTTAATGTTCCATTTTTAAGACATGAACAAAAAATGGTTCTTCAGGCAGATTTGAATGTTAAAAATGGTAAAATTGACTTTAGTAATACTAAAATAGTTTCCGGAAAAATAAAACTTGATTTGAAGAAGATTGATTTTATTTTAAATTACCTGAATCCGTTAGATTTTTCTGTTAATATTTATGCAGATAAAGAAGCCAGAGTTATGGTTAAAACTGCTGAAATTCAAAATAACGTAATTGTTACTGACGGGGTTGTTATACTTCAAAAAGACTAAAGGTATTTTTTAATGAATAAGAATCAGAAAGTCCTTTTATTATTTATAGGTTTTTGTATGATCGTGGTAATTGGCATAATCGCTTTTCAGGTGTTTATGCCAAAGCCGGATATTACTCCTGACCAGGTAAAAGTTTCAGAACGTTCTGTACAGGAAGAAGTTGTAGAAGATCCAAAAGTTGAGGCTGTTGAGAAAGAATATGTTAATGTTTACTTTATAGGTAAAAATGAACATAATGAAGAAGTCTATAAAGCAGTAAAGCGTGAATATAACAAAGATATTGACGGTTCAAAAATTAAGTATTCTGTGAATTCTCTAATTCGCGGTCCAAGACCTGAAGAAAAACAAAGAGGTGTATATACGGAAGTCCCGGCAAGTTCTGAGGTTATCAATATAACAGAGCAGCCGGATAAGATTATTGTTAATTTGAATTCTTCTTTTGTAATGGGCGGCGGTACGGAGAGTTTGTATAAAAGACTTTATCAGTTGATAAAAACTGTCAATTTGAATTCAAAAATACCGGTTTATTTGTATATAGATGGTCAAAGGGCAGATGTTGTCGGAGGAGAAGGGATTATGCTTTCTCAACCGTTGACAAACTCGTCTTTAGATAATTAATATTAGTAAGTATGGAACCAAAAGAAAAAGACTTAGATTATTATTTAAATTTAAATTGGACCCTTATAGAAGGTCAGGATTTGGATTTTGACGGAAATCCTTATTATTATATTGAAATAAAAGAAATTCCGAGTTTTACTTTCTGTGCCAAGACTCTTGCGCGGGCTAGAGAAAATTATAAGCAGCAGTTGAAATTATCCCTGCAGGTAATGCTTGAATACGGGGAGCATATCGTAGAACCTGGCGATGAATCCGAAGAGCCGGATTGGGAAAACCTTTGCCCTTAGGGTAGGTGTTAATTTGAAATTTCTTGTATTATTTTTAGGACTTGTTGCTCAAGATTAGTATAATCGCTGTTGTTATCAATTACGTAATCCCAGTCTTTGATATTATCAAGCCCGATTTCTGTTATATCATTCTCTCCAACAAGTTTGCCGCGGCTGCTGCGTGTTTGTCTGGAGGCTTCTATTCTGATGGAAATGGCATGTGCTCGTTTAAAAATTTCATATTCATGTGGAACACGGACATCTGTAACAATAATATTACCATCCTGTTCAAGAATTTTTTTTAACCAGTAATCAGGGTCTTGTTTTCTGCCCCAGTTTCCTAATTGTATTAAATCTGCACGGTGCAAAGCTTTATTTTGTTCAATTTGTTCAAAACTAAGACCTTTTTCTTGCCCATAGGTCATTTTTATAATATCACCCATTGCGCAACGTCTATAATCGGGCATTTTATCAAGCATTATCTTTGCTGCTGTATCTTTACCTGAATATTGTTTGCCTGAAAATATAATAATCTTGTTGACCATATGAGCTCCTTTTTTCTAATTTTAACATAAATTTTCTGTTTGTAATATTTCAAATAATATGTTATATTATATCTGTCAATAATAAAGGAGGATAAATATGCTAAAATTCAAGTATAGTAAGAAATTCGGGGGGGGGGTAACCTCTTAAAGCCTTACTTTGACCGCGGTTTCGCGATTAGAAAACTATTTTTACCCCGGACTTTAAACGCGTTTACATTATCTGAGGTCTTGATTACATTAGGTATTATAGGAGTTGTTGCTGCATTAACAATACCCGGGTTAATTGCTAATTACCAAAAAAGAAAAACAGTTACACAGTTAAAAGAGACTTATAGTATTATGCAGCAGGCAATGAAGTTATCTCAAGAAGATAACGGAGAAGTTGATTCTTGGGATACAACGTTATCAGGTAAAGCTTTTTTTGAAAAGTACATTCAAAATTATGTAAAAGTTATGAACTCTTATTCTTCCGGGGAGTTATTTAAAGTTGCTCCAAGGACAAATTTAAATGGATCAAGATATTCCGGAACGACATATACAGGGGGAAATGCGTATCATTTTTCTTTAATTAACGGTGCTATTGTTTCTGCAAACCTAAATTCTGGTAATGAAAGCGGTTTATGGGTAGGGATTGATGTTAATGGAATTTCAAAACCAAATAAAGTAGGCAAAGATACATTTTTATTTTTCCTAAGTTCAGAATATGGATTGCAGCCGTTAGGTAATGCAGGTACTCCTGCGAGCTGGAGTATAGGAAAAGTTTATAAACGTGATGTCGTTAAAGGTTCTAGTGGTAACTCGTGCGCAAAGGGTAAAAGCGGTTATTGGTGTGCTGCATTAATTGTTGGAGATAATTGGACTATTCAAGGAGATTATCCTTGGAATGTTAAGTAAGTTTGTAATAATTTTGGCAGGAGCATTTTAAGTGCTCCTGTTTGTGTTAGCTACTTAACATTTTTTATAATTTTATTGAAATTGTACTATGTCGGTAATAAGATAATATAACGAGTGTAATTAGTACAATATTGGATTAGGTTATGGCATTAAATTTTCAAGAACTAGTTTTTAATTTACAAAAATTTTGGTCAGATTATGGTTGTATAATTCAACAACCTTATGATATAGAAAAAGGGGCTTCTACAATGAATCCTGCAACTTTTTTACGTTCATTAGGTCCTGAACCTTGGAATACGGCAATGATAGAACCATGTAGAAGACCGACTGATGCAAGGTATGGGGAAAACCCTAACAGACTCGGGCATTATTTTCAATTTCAGGTTATATTGAAACCATCTCCTGATAATGCACAGGAACTTTATTTGAAAAGTTTAGAGGCAATGGGGATTGATTTAAAAGAACATGATGTAAGATTTGTTGAAGATAACTGGGAATCTCCGACTTTGGGGGCTGCCGGTGTCGGCTGGGAAGTTTGGCTCGATGGGATGGAAATTACACAGTTTACATATTTCCAGCAAGTCGGCGGTTTAGAAATTAAACCTGTTGCTCTTGAGTTGACTTACGGGTTAGAACGTATTGCGATGTATCTTCAAAACAAAGAATCCGTATATGATATTATGTGGAACGATACATTAAAATATGGTGATATTTATCTTCAAAATGAAATCGAACAATCTAAATATAATTTTGAAGTTTCTGATACTGACAATTTATTTACAATGTTTGATTTATATCAAAAAGAAGTTGACAATTGTATAAATGCGAAATTAGTTTTACCTGCGTATGATTATGTATTGAAATGTTCACATACATTTAATTTGCTTGACGCACACGGGGTAATTAGTAAAGATGAAAGAAATAATTTTATAGGCAGAGTTAGAACTATGGCTTCTGCTGTTGCAAAATTGTATGTAGAACAAAGAGAAGAATTAGGTTTCCCTCTTTGTAATGTTAGTAAGTAAAATAAGGAAGATGAATGGCTGAAAAATTTAACAGAGCAACTTTTACGAGAAGTTTTTTAAGACACATTACAAGAATTAAGGCTCCTGATGAAATGTTAGCGGAAGCTAGTGAACAAGGGTTGGAAAAAACTCTTGGAGTTTGGGATTTAATTATCTTAGGTGTTGGTGCAATTATTGGATCAGGAATTTTTGCGGTTGTAGGTATTGCAGCTGCGGGTAGTGCTGACGGTTCAAGTGTTGGTGCTGGTCCTGCATTGATGATTTCAATGGTAATTGCAGCGATTGCGTGTATTTTTTCAGCATTATGTTATTCGGAGTTTGCCACAATGATACCTGTTGCAGGTGGTGCATATACTTATACTTTTGCAACATTGGGTGAATTTGCCGCTTGGATGGTTGGATGGGTTTTAATGCTTGAGTATGCAATTGGTTTTATTGCAGTTGCGTGCGCCTGGTCAAATCATTTTATCCAGTTTATGGCAGGTTTTGATAAGGTGTTACCGGCATGGCTTGCGCATCCTCCGGTATGGTTAACTAATGATGTTTTTACTGTTGGTAAGCTTGCGGCTGAAAATCCGGATATTTTTGTTCCTAGATTTTTGGGTGTTCCTGTTTGCATAAATCTACCGGCAATATTGATTGTACTTTTAATGACAGCTATTCTGGTCAGAGGAACAAAGGATTCCGCGAAGATGGCCGGTTTGATGGTATTCATAAAATTGGCAGTAATTGCGTTGTTTATTATTGCTGGTGCATTTTTCGTAACTCCTGCAAATTGGACTCCGTTTGCACCAAATGGTATTGAAGGTATTTTTGCCGGTGCGTTTTTGATATTTTTTGCTTATATCGGTTTTGATGCTCTTGCAACAGCTGCGGAAGAATGTAAAAATCCTCAAAAAGATTTACCAATTGGTATTATTGGTTCACTTTTGATAACAACAGTTGTGTATGTTCTGGTAGCTCTTGTTTTAACAGGTATGCAAAAAACTTCAGGGCCGGTGCCTTTGGATTTCTTGAAAGCTCCTATGGCATATTGTATGACAATGGCTAAACAGAATTGGGCTGCAGGTTTGATTTCTGTCGGCTCTTTAGCGGGTTTAACTTCAGTGCTTTTGGTGTTAGAGATGGCTGCTACAAGAATTTTATTTGCAATGAGCAGGGATCACTTTATTTCACAACGTTTCCAAAAATTGGATAAAAAATTTAAAACTCCCGCACTATTAACCTGGACAGTTGGAATCCTTGCGGTTGTTGGTATTTTAACTTTAAACCTGGATGTCGCTGCAGAACTTTGTAATTATGGAACTTTCACATCTTTTATTATAGTTTGTGTTGCAGTATTGATATTAAGGCATACAGATCCAAATCGCCCGAGACCGTTCAAAGTTCCTTTTTCGCCTGTAACTCCTGCTTTAGGAATCATTTGTTGCGGTGGGTTAATGGTTTATAAGTCAATGCAGGCAGGAAGTTCTGCTTTACTTTTCCCTGTTTGGCTCGGTGTTGGCGCGATAATTTATTTATTGTACGGATTTATCAAAAACAGAAATAATGAAAATAAAATCCACAGAGAAATTGTACATGGAATGTTTGAAGAACAGGAAGAAATATAATAAATGGATTTAGAACAAATTAGCCGAAATATGTTTAAGAAAAAAAGTATGGACGATTTGATTAATACCAGTAAGCGTTCAGAATTAAAAAAAACATTAAATGTTTTTGATCTTATTATAATTGGAATAGGTGCAGTTGTTGGGACAGGAATCTTTACTATTATCGGAACTGCAATTACGGGTAGTGCTGAAAGTGCAGGAGCAGGTCCGGCTATTGTTGTCTCAATGGTGTTGGCAGCTGTTGCGTGTGTGTTTTCAGCGCTTTGCTATTCAGAAATTGCCGCAATGATACCTGTTGCAGGTAGTGCATATACATATACCTATGCTACTATGGGCGAATTTATGGCATGGATGGTCGGCTGGATTTTGATGCTGGAGTATGCAATCGGAAATATTACTGTTGCGAGTGCTTGGACCGGATATTTTATTCAGTTTTTAAAAGGGTTCAAGCATATTTTGCCTGATTTTGTTGTAAACTTCCCGCTATGGTTAAGGTGTGATTACAAGACTATGTCTGCCCTTTGTAATGCAAATGGTTGGGATATTCACGATAAAATTCCGTATTTATTTGGACATATCCCTGTAGCAATCAATTTGCCTGCTGTAGCGATTGTGCTTATTTTAACTTTACTTTTAATCCGTGGAGTTAAAGAATCTACAAAGGTTGCCAGTATAATGGTAGGGGTAAATATGTTTATGATTTTATCTTTTATCATTGTTGGTGCTTTTTACGTAAAACCTGCACATTGGACACCGTTTTTCCCATCTGATCCTTCAGGGATTATAATGGGGGCATTTTTGATATTTTTTGCTTATATTGGTTTTGATGCGATTTCTACAACTGCGGAAGAAACTGAAAATCCTCAAAGAGATTTGCCAATTGCAATTTTGGGAACTCTTGTTATTTGTACTATATTATATGTAAGTGTAGCTTTAGTTTTAACAGGGATAGTCCCTGTTGAGCGGATTGATATTCAGGCTCCTATTGCCCATGCAATGAGTTATATAGGTAAAGATTGGTTTGCTGGTTTAATTTCGGTGGGCGCTTTATGTGCGTTAACTTCTGTTTTATTGATTTATCAGCTGGGTACAACAAGAATTTTGTATGCAATTAGTCGTGACAGGTTTTTACCAAAATCGTGGAGATTAATTCACAGAAAATTCAGAACGCCTCATGTTATGACTTGGATTTCGGGTCTGGTTGTAATTGTTTGCGGTTTGTTTATGGATTTAAATATTTCTGCTGCTTTGTGTAACTTTGGAACATTCACATCTTTTGTTATAATATGTTTGGCTGTATTGATCTTGAGAAAAACAGAACCGAACAGACCAAGACCGTTCAAGGTTCCATTATGTCCGGGGTTCCCTATCGCCGGAATTTTAATTTGCGGAGTGTTAATTGTGTTTTCTTTAAAAACATTAAAAACTTCTTCTGCTTATTTTGCCTTGTGGCTGTTTGTAGGTTTGTTAATATATGCTTTGTACGGGTATAGACAAAAACGTATAGAAGAACGCGGAAGAATAATTCGTCGCACTAACTCGAAGCAAAAAACAAGTGTATAAGTAAAAAAGACTTTCGTTACGAAAGTCTTTTTTGGTTTTTATCTTTAAAAATTATTTCATATCCTAGGGTATCTGCGATATCAGCTATTTCTGAGAATTTAATGGTTTCCTTTTTTAATTTCGCGTAAAAATTTGAATAGCAATCGCTGGAGTTCTTGTTCGCTGCAAGTTTTAATACAAGTTTACGCAGAGATGTGCCTTTATAAATAGCCAGTGTTTTTATGAAATCAATAATTTTTATGTTTTCAAATTTGTAATCCATTATTTTATGGTAAAGGTTGTTCAAATTAAATTCAAGATGGTTGACATATTATAGCTGTAAAGCTACAATTATCATGTTTATAAATATAATTTATTCTCAATTAGCTATGAAAGGATTTTTATTTTATGAAGAAAAAAGCTTTTACTTTATCAGAAGTTTTAATAACATTAGGGATTATTGGAGTTATTGCAGCTTTTACTATTCCAAGTTTAATAACAATGTATCAAAAACGTGCTGCGGTTTCGGGTATTAGAGAGGCTTTGTCAATATTATCTCAGGCGGTTAGAATGTATAGTGCCGAGTCAGGAGATGAAGGGTCTATTTATTTTGATACTTCATTGCCAGTTGATGAATTTGCACGGAAATATTTTTTGCCATATTTAAATGTTGCAAGAGTATGTACCCGTATGAGTGATGGATGTTGGACTACCGGTAATTTTAATGGTTATTATGATCTTGCAGGTGTAAGAATGACACACACTGTACCATATAGTATTGTATTGAATAATGGAATGGTATTTGGCTTTAATAAAGTTAATGATGGAGCATTTCACCTGATATCTGTTATAGTTGATATAAACGGGAAAAGTGCTCGAAATCAGATGGGAAAAGATGTTTTTTCGTTTTATTTGTTTAATAACGATTTCTCTTTAGATAAAACTACTGTTATAGCTAATGGTATTTATCCAGGTGGATATGGAGGTGGAGGAGTACCTCATATTCAATATACAAGAGCACAATTGCTTGACAAAAATATACCACGAGGGTGTAACAAGGATGCAACATCATTTGCTTATAATGGAGATAGACCTGGAGTTGGAACTGCCTGTGCAGCTGTTATATTTAAAGATGGCTGGAAGATTAGTTCTGATTATCCTTGGAATTAGATTTTGTTATGGCTGGGAAGCTCGAACAATGTTTTGTCAAAATCCTCAAAATTTTGAATAATTCCACTAACAGCGGGAATATTTTTGTATAATTCAGGAGGTTCTTCTGAACATATTGCAATAATTTTTCCAATATTTGCAGCTTTAGCAGAGTCAATCCCGGATATCGCATCTTCTACTACAATACAATCTTGAGGAGCTAGCCCCAAATTTTTTGCTGCAATTTCATATATATCAGGAGCGGGTTTTCCCGGGATTTTTCCATCAGAATAAACTATTTTATCTATATCAAACCATTTTCCAAGGTTAAAGTGTTCAATATAGAATTCAACATTACCCCAATCTGACATTGTAGCAATTGTTCGCGGAATATCATTTTCTTTTAAAAAATCCAAAAACTCTTCTGCACCTTGAGCTAAGTGGAAGTTTTCAGTATCTTCAACGCTCATTTTTCGATATAGGGCTTCTTTTTCCTGACCGTATTTTTCTACCATTTCAGGAGTAGGCTGCTTTCCTATTGCGTATTTTATGATTTGTTCATTTGTTCTGCCAAACATATATTTTATCATTTCTTCATCGGTAAACGGTGTTCCACGAAGAATTTTAGAATATTCTCTCCAGGTTTGTTTGTGTTTAGCTGAATCCCAATATAATGTTCCGTTAAAATCAAAAATTATGCCTTTATATTTCATGTTATTGTCTTTCCATAAGTTTGTTATATATATCTAAATAAGCTTTTGCTTGTTTTTCATTTTTCAGCATTTTAAAAGAATATGCCAAATTATAGTAAATTGCGGGGTCATCGCCTTTTAAATCCATTGCTCTAAAAAAATTATAGCGGGCATTTCGGTACTGTTTAAGCTTAAGATAAGCACAGCCCATGTTATAGTATCCGTATGCGAAATCGTCTTTGTATTTGACTGCAAGCTTAAATTCTGCAAGTGCCATATTCGGTTTATCCTGAATAAGGTAAATATAACCCAAATTGTAATGTGCTTTATAGTATTTCGGGTCTTTTTCTATAGATTTTTTAAACATATAGGTTGCTTCATCAATTTTATCTTTATCTTGAAGAATATTTCCTATAATCAGCCAGTCTTCTGCCGAACGAGTTTCTTCTCCTTTGCTTTTTAAAAGTTTTAAGGCATCATCAATTTCGTTTTGAGCATAAAGTACTTTAGCCTGTTCTGATGTTGTATCAACAGGTTGCTGTTCGATTTGTTTTTTCCAAGGATTTGCACTCCATACTATAGCATTTGCTGGTAAGGATGTGAAAATCATTCCTAAAATTAAGATTGTTAAAATAGATTTTTTCATATCAGAATTATACGTTAAACTTGCTAAAATTTCCATATAATAAAATTTGACGATGTATAAAATGTGATAATAATATTATTAATTGATGTCTCTTTTACTGAACTAATTCCTGCTATTACTCCTTTTAGCAGGATTTTTTTTTATTCCTCGAATTGGAAGAGCCTGGCAGAATGTATATTCAATGCATTTGAAAT